>NZ_BLLI01000017.1 GCF_011170085.1 Pseudolactococcus hodotermopsidis
ATAGATTCAAAGGTTGGACGTTTAACGCCAACTAGACGTTTAAAATGGCTATCGCTGAGTTTGCTGAGGGATTCATAGTTCATGACTATAGTATAACAAATTTTTTTATTTTTGGGAGAAGTCTAATTTTACATTCTCATTAACATCAAACTTCGGAAGTTTTGAGGGTAAATATCTCTTTTCAACTTGTTCTTCTTTTATTTGCAAAACAGTCTCAGCTGTCATTTTTTCATCAAGTAGAAAGCGAAAAATATTTGCTAATGTTGTATCAGTCTTTAAAAATTCTTCTTTATTCATTTCCCTATATTTTTGAGAAGTCCACGAGTTATGTAAGAACAAAATACCTAGTGCATTCTTTCTCAAGACTTGTCTCACATCGAATGAATTATTAAAATAAATATTTTTATATGCCTCTTGAGCATAACCAAAACCTAGAGTAGTTTCAAGAAATGCTTGGCTTTCTTCAAATTCGATTGAAGTAACCTTGGGATTATTAACTAACAAAGGGTCAATAATACTATTACCAAGATAGTTCCAAGCCGTTTGTTGACCAGTCGCTACTCTCATCTTCAACTTACTTATCTGCATATCTCTATAACAAGAAATAAGTGGATTATACGGTTTAGATACAGAAATCAAAGCTAAATTAGCCCCATTAATTACAAAATCATTTTTTCTTTGAAACTTCTCTCCCCCCTCCAATATAAATCATATCAACATCAGTAAATATCCCACATGTTCTGATAAGACCAAAGAAGTTATAACATCACTTTGAACTGTCAAACCAAAATCTTCAAATTAAACTAGACGGAATTTCTACATCATGAATATATGTTTCTAAATTTTTCCGATTTAAAACAATAATTTCAAAATCAGGTTCAAACTTTTTCAATGTTTCTAAGCAAAGTTTCAAATAACCTGGGAGTTTTCCCTCTCAAAAATAAAATAACTTTTCCATGATATTTCTCCGCTTTATTCGTATTCTTATCACCTTGATAAAAAATTACTACTATGTTACCAATAAAAGCTTAGCTAAATCATTGTCTTTCTTTAATTTAAATATATTCCTTATTTTCGAATATTATTTAAGACAACACTAAATTTCCCATTTCATAACCGATTTTCCCCAAGAACTAGCTAAATCTTCCTCAAAGAATGTATAAATATCCATAATCGTTGTAATTTTTCTCTCAATTCCGACAAGATTTTCAAAACGTTTTCGTGCAGTTTCGTATTTTGAAAGAAAATTAATCGTATCTTTAAAATCCTCTACTCCCGAACGAGAAGAACCTGAGAGAGTCAATCCTTTCTCAAGTATCATTCGTGTACGAACTTCAATTGGATTTTCAGAAACTCCCATCAAAGCAATTGAACCTTGTGGTTTGATATGATCAATGATTTGGTCTAAGGCATACTGACTCCCTTTTCCGCCAGCACATTCCAAAGCATTAGAAACTTTCAACTCCTCTGGAATCGCATCAATCGTGAAAGTTTCATCAACAAACGAAAACATCTCAAGTTTCCCTTCCTCTTTACCAAAAACATATAATTTAGAGTTTGGATAAAGACTTTTCAATAAAATGGAAACAATGTAACCTAAATTGCCATCACCCCAAACACCGAATATTTTTTTATCAGAATTTTCTACTCGCTCAAGTCGTTTGATACCGTGCATAGCTACACTAATCAGCTCAGTATAGGCAGCAACATTTGATGGCACATCAGGCAACACCCGAACTAAGCGATCTTTTCGTGCAAAGACATACTCTTGCATCAATCCATCATAACCAGATGACCTAAACTTGGATGTTGACAGATAATTCTCTTGAACAATATCATCATGCTCAAAAGGTGTATTGGGAACGATAATCACACGCTCTCCAACCTCAAACTCGCCTGAATAATCTTTGACAACCTCCCCCATACCTTCATGGATAAGCGCCATAGGCAATTTTTGGTTAAGAATTTCCTTGTCACGTAAACCATTAAAATAACGCTGATCCGCATGACAAATCGAAAGGTTCGTCGGTCGAACAATTACCGTATCCCCAGTAACTTGCTCATCAACCACGACTTTCTCAATTTGTTTCGGTGAAACTAAACGATATACACTATTTAACATGTCAATGTCCCTCGGAAAGAATTGCGTTAGCAATTCGCAAATCATACGGCGTTGTGACTTTCATATTTGAGTTATCCCCCTCCACCATAGCAACTTTTTCTCCCGATAATAGGACAATTTTTGCCGAATCACTGAGAATCACTTTTTGTTCACTAGAGAGTTTGGCATAACTTTCAATGAATGTCATAATGTTAAAACTCTGAGGCGTTTGACCTTGATACATCTCATCACGAACAGGGATTTCAGTGACTTCCTTGCCATTTCCACGAACAATTGTATCGAAAGCAGGCACAACAGTATCAACTGCCTTGTATTTTTCAAGTGCTTTGATATTATCATCAATGATTTTTTTAGACACAAATGGGCGAACCGCATCATGTACAACGATAGAATCAGTTTCGCTAATACCATTCGTTTCCTCGATAAATTCCAATGCCTTTTCAAGCGTATCATTACGCTCAGAGCCACCCTCAATGATACGAATACGTTCATCAGTTACACCAAATTTCTCGAAAATTTCTTTGGTATAATCAACCCAAATTTTGGGTGTCGAAACGATAATGAGTTCAAACTGATCATTTAAAATGAATTTTTCGACCGTATGAACAATGATTGGTTTACTGCCAAGCTTTAAAAACTGTTTAGGTAAAGGTGTGTTACCCATACGTTTTCCAATACCACCTGCCATAATGTGTGCGTAAATCATGATTTCCACCAGCCTTCTCTATCATTTTCCTTAAGATAGTTAATATAACTAATCAAATCAACAGGTATTTCTAATTTTCTTTCCTGTCCAGAAATTGAGAGCATTCTTTCCAGTACTTCAGGATTATCTGCATTTAAAACAATTCCAGATATTTTGTTATATTTCATAATATTTTGAAACGTTTCAAAATTATAACTTATCAAAAATTCTTCTAAAAACTTTTTAAGTCGGACATCTTCAAATAATTTTGTTCGCAGAATAGGATCTGCTCTATATAAAAGATTTATTAGTGAAAAAATCTCATTATACAGTTCCGATTGATAATAAATTTTTATATTTCTTGGAAGTCTTTCAAAAAATAAATCGCTAATAAAGCTTTCATCTTTTAAAATCAAATAATCAAAATCAACAATATCTTTTGTATTAGAAATCATATCAATTACTTCAGATTCTGATACTAATACCCCAATTTGTAATATTTTATTTTTTGATTTCAAATCAACAATATCTCTTAAGATACTGTTCATTAATTCAGCCTCTTCACATGAATATTCAAGGTAAGCTGATGTAATTGTTTTTTGTTTAAGATGTTCTAAAAGTCCATCAATTTCAATGGGAAATAAAGAATTTATTGCATAGTGAATACCAATTTTATTCTTAATATAATCAACAGTTTTACCACCAATCCCAACATTAATCTTAGCAATACTAATCATTTTAAAAAAGCGACTCTCAACATAATAATTGTAATCAATATCATCGTTAGAGAAGATAAAGTCCACCACATTATTATCTATTGCATACTCAACCATTTTTGAATAATCTTTCCAAGTAAGCGGAGATGTTGCCATACTTTTAACATTAATAATTGTCTTTACTGTCCTATCAGTCATAAGATTCCTCCATTGCCATTAATTCTTGATAAAGCGCTTCACATGGATGTTCTGGGAAATTATAAAACGAATTCATTTTTTCTAAATATTTCGACTCTACTTGGTAATTATTTTGAATAATTTTTTGAAGTTTTTCCATAAAATCCGCTACATTATCTACAACATCACCAAATTCAAAACCAAGGTAAAATTCGCGGTATGAGTGATTACCTGCAAGAAATTCATCTCTATCTAGTTCATAGTAAACAATCGGTGTTTTATTAGCAACTGCATCAAAAACAAAAGAGGAAAAATCAGTTACAAATATTAAATAGTTAGCTGAATCAACAGTTTGTTCCTCAAGAATATGGATATTTTTTTTACCTTCAATAAGTGGTTGTAAAATTTCCATTGCACCTGAAAAAATAGGGTGTAACTTGATATCTAGATCCAATTTATTAGATTCTAAGAATTTATTAAGCGATTTAGAAGATATTATTTTTGTTAGAGATTTGTAATACTGGCTATGGATGAATAGTTCAATATCAATACTTCTATTACCATTTTCATCAAATTTATTTAAATCGCCAACAAAATTATCTCTCCAACTTGGGGCAAACAAAATGCGATTTACTTTATTCTCTTTATTGATTGGCATGTCAAATCGGCTCATCCCAACTTGTAAAAGACTTGAATCATCATAATGAAGTTCTTTTGTAAAAACTTCCCGTTCATAGTCAGAGGAAATAACAATTTTATCTATATAAGTTCTTTCTACATCATAGGTTTGCGGTGCTTTAGCATGAAGTACTCCATGCTGAAGATAAATATATTTAAACCTTAAAACATCTGTCAAACCAATCATTTCCTTTCGGGAAAAAGGTACTACTGTTGCAAAATATTCATTGTAGGAAGCTAAGATAACTGACGTTCTTACCATCAATTTTCTATGCTCTCCACTACCATACTGAACAAATTTCATTCCAGTCATATCAATTTTTTGATCCATCATATATTTTCCTAGATACAAAAAATCTTTATGATAAATATAATAACGCTCAATTTCATCATCTTTTTTACAATCATTCATATATTGAAAAAACGCATTGTCAATTGTGTTAAAATTATCAACATACAACCAAACATTCCTAGCATTATCAATAACACTTATAGCGTAATCTCTCAAATCTTTAATATTTTTCAATGAATGCACTGTTTTATCTTCGTAATCTTCAAAACTTTCATTTTTTGAAAGCTTTGAAAGAATAAAATGGAAATTTTTTAACCATTGAATTCTTATATCATAAACTGTTGACTCTGCCAAAACGGCACTCGAATCATCAAAATCAAATATTTTATCATTAATATCTAAAATTCTATTTTTAATATTATAATATTTTTTAATATTAAATGTTTTACCGTTTATTTTATAATAAAAATAAATTTCAATTTTATTTTCTAAATTTAACTCTCCCAGATCAAATTCAAATTTATAAGCTGGAAATAGGTTCGAGATTTCTCTTTTACGATAACGCCCCGAAATACTTTCCCATGTTGATAATTCAATCTCAAGACCATTCACAGATGCAAAAACATTGATGTTGACTAATTCTGCTAATTTCATCTTTAAGAACGCATATAAAACTAGCTTATTATCCACAATTTTAAAGTCAGAAATAACAGTTTCAAAATTTTCTTCTTGATAGAACTTTACACCATTTTTTCTAAAATCAATATTATCAAAAACAGCAACCTTCAAACGCTCTTCTTTCATCAAAAAAAGAGACATCCTATGGAAAAAGTCCATGGTTGAATAGTCTAGTATAATCTCATCATCAATCAATCGTAATAAGTCTCTCAAACGTATTTCCCATTTACGATATTTTTCTTTTGACAAATGGTAGGGGAATAATTTATTTGACAGACTTTCATATCGCCAAACAATTTCATTTAATGCTATGCTCTGAACTTGTTTAGGAACTTCTAAACCATTCTCAATATAGGGTGCAAACTGCTTAGTCATATTATCCAAAATCAAATCTGCACTATAAACTGGTGATTGAAATTTATTGATAGTAGAATATTCAGAAAATCGATAATTATAATGCGCACTCGCGACAAAGCCAATTTTATTATTTCGACCCAAAATACTCGAAATGAAAAGCATATCTTCACCGTACGGAACATTGACATCAAATTTATTTAAATTATCATTTTTAATTGCAATATTAAGTGTCATAAAATAACTCATGTAATTATTTTTATTTTCTTCATAAAGCCCCGTCTCTTTAAAGAATTTATTTCTTGGATGAGATTTATAAGTCTTATTCCCCTCATTATCAACATACATAAAAAAACGTGAGAAAAAAACAATATCAATCTCTCTGTTATTTTTTTTAAAAAAAGTATAAACATCTTGAAGCGTTGTTTCCGAATATGTGTCGTCCGCATCTAAAAACATAATATATTCACATGTAGCATGACTTATTCCATAGTTTCGAGCATTCGAAACACCTTGTGCCTCACATAAGATATAACGAAAAGTCTCTGGATAAATCATTGAAAATCCTTTTGCAATGTTTACGCTAGCATCTGTTGAATTATTATCAACTAAAATTACTTCAATTTTCAAATCTTTTGTTTTTTTTTGATTGATTAAAGACTCACAAGTTTCCAAAAGCGTTTTACCAGCGTTGTAAAACGGTATGATGACACTAATACCTCGAGAAAAAACTAAATATTTTTCTCCTCCTTCTTCAATATTCTGATTTCTTATTTTAAAACCCATATTTTCCACCTTGTTTCATTAAATTTTTATAGTACATTTTATAACTCTGTTTTTCAAATCGGATACCAATGTAAATCAATAAATCCATTAGGATGAGCTGTCAATTTCCAGCTCCCTTCTTCTTTTATTATTGAAATAAAGTTGACATCTATTTTATCTGAAAAATCATCTCCAGTCATTCTTTTTCTAGTTTCATCAAATTCAAAAATTAATTTCCACCAGCCTTTTGGTCCCTTGGGCGCTATCAGATTTAGATAATCTAATTCAAAAATAATTTCAAAATCACTAATAATTTTTGAAAAATAGACTTCGATTTCTTGACCCTCTATCACTGTTTGAGAAAATAGATTTATGTTAAGAAATTCATCTTTTGGAATACTCATATTTGGCACAACGATAATTCTAAACTTTTTTTCAGAAAACTCACATTTTTCTACAACGAAAGAATAAGTAAGATCTAAATCCAAGGAAGGAAAGTATTCGATTTTCCTAAAATAAGTTTCGTTTTCCTTATATATATAACTCTGTTTACCTTTTGTAAACACATTTGCCCTTTTCTTTTTTAAATTTTCAATTTCCGAAAAAGATAAACCAAATTGACTACTAAGAATAACTTTATTCCGAATATCCTTATCAAATTTTGAAAAATCCAATTCAAATTTAGCATAACTTATGACATTTTTTATCAGTTCCTCATCTACCATGGGTAAACTTCTAAATTCATATGAAAAAAATTTATACCACAATTCTTTAAAATAAATATTTTCTGGATTAATAGCAATTTTTTGGTTTAAAAATTCATTGACTTTATGAGCGTTCTGATGATACATCTCTTTTGACCACTTTTTAGCAGTCAAACCTTGTTCCGCAATAGAAGTACGCCAATAATAGTACTCGTAGTCATTTAAAATAATTGTTTTAAGAGAACTTTGAGTCAATAGTTCCATACCAAAAATTCTATCCTCTCCCCAGTGAACTGACTCATTGAAATAAATACAATTATTAGCTATTAATTCTCTTTTTATAACTTTAATCCCTGGTGCATTTTCACTATACATCCAGTGTTGAATAATATCACTATCCCTCATTACCAAACTATTACCATGAGCAGACCCTCTTGGAACAGATCGACCATCAGGAGAAAAACGCTTCAGATAAGCTAAATCAAAATCTTCCTTTAAGATATGATTGGCTATTTTTTCAAAAGCATATTTACCATAATAATCATCACCATCCAAAAAAGTAACATATTCTGAACGAGCAAACGACAGCCCAACATTTCTAGGTTTACTTGGTCCACCAGAATTAGTCAGCAATGTATAAGCCTTCATATTTTCGTTATCACGCTCATACTCTTTGATAATTTCAAACGTCCCATCAACTGAACAATCATCAATAATTATAACTTCAAATTTACTTTTATCAAAAGTCTGATTAACTAACGAATTCAAAGTTTGCTTAATAATCGGCTCTTCATTCTTTTCATCTAACTTATTTAAATTATACGTCGTTACGATAACACTTAATAACATTTTTCTCTCCACTCTTTCATTCATAAGAAAAGCATTCTATATCAATATAATGTGAAAGAATTTGTAGAACTTTCACTACATCTAAATCCTCAATCAAAAACTCCGCATGCACCTGTAAATTAGAATTATTTAAGTCTTCCCATATTACTTTATTTTTAAAGGTAGACTCCTAAAGTTCTTTGCACAAGTTATATCAAAAGAGTGGTTTCATATAAAACAGAAACTATTTTATCATATTCTACTCTCTTTGTTCTTTTCAAAAAGCTTTGAGAAGTCAGACAAGATAATATTACGATTTTCTTTGTAAAACTTTCAATATTTTAACATACCCTCTCCTTAATACATGATGTTTCACTCTACGCTTAGGTAATTCCTTAATTTCATTATAAACTCGCTCAGAATTTCGTTTGTCTTGATAAACGAAGAATTTATCCACACGGTTGGCATATTTTTCAGACATTTTACTACCGTTTTCGATATAAGCAATGATTTTAGCTACTGTCTCATCTTGCTGAGAAAATACCTCACCGAAACCATTATGTTCATAACTAAACAGTTCTTCATCCTGCTCATATTCTGGTTCAACTGGTTGATAATAAATAACAGGCTTTCTGAGATAAGCAAAATCAAAAACAGCACTTGAAAAATCTGTAATCATGATGGCTGACTTTTCGTAAAGCTCATTATAGGTCATCTCATTAGCAATAATGTCAACATCATCTGGCACATCAAAATCAGCAACCTGAACTTGCATTTTAGGATGAACCTTAAAATACAGCTTATAACCATTTTCACGAAGATTATCCAGCAATACTTGATCATTTAAGAAATCATTGATTGACTGAAACAAGTCTGTCTTTTTAAAATCAGGATTGTAGCTATCGTCATCATGACTGTACTTATTTCGCCAAGTCGGAACATAAGTTACAATTTTTTCGGGATTATTTTTTAGTAAATCATAGCGCGGAAAACCCGTTAATTTAACTTGCTTGTCTGTAAAACCAGCCTCATCGCTAAGAAAAAGTTCAGTTTCTTTTTTAGTTACAGTAAACATCAAGTCAATATCTTTAGCTGTTGCATTAAGATAAGAGTTGATGATACCATAATCTTTTGTTATACCATGTTGAAGAAAAACTTGCTGTGTACTAGACAAGGCTTGCGCAATTTTTTTAAATTGATAGGCTGGAATATTCGTTTTATAATTGACATATTCAAAAAATGTCGTACTTGAAATAACTTTTTCAGCAAACATCAACAAAAACTTGTACTCAAAGCTACCATAAACAATTATCCTGCTACTAACACCTTCAAATTGTGGAAAATAGCTAGAATCTGGGATAACCATATATTTTTCAACGCCATCTTTTATGTTTGCACAATATCTAAATAGCGCCTCCGCATTATCACCAATCGCAGTTGGTCGATCAATAAAAAGCCAAATGCGTTTATTTCGATACTGCTCAAAATACTCCATAAAACGAGCAAATAAATAGCCATCCGCATAATTTCGTT
Organism: Pseudolactococcus hodotermopsidis; assembly: GCF_011170085.1. Lineage (GTDB taxonomy): Bacteria > Bacillota > Bacilli > Lactobacillales > Streptococcaceae > Pseudolactococcus > Pseudolactococcus hodotermopsidis. The sequence continues at coordinate 9,533 of NZ_BLLI01000017.1, forward strand.
TTTGAGATAACACACTATTTGCAAAAGAACTTCTATCTGAAATTTTCTGGATGTTAAAAGCATTTCCTAAATGACTTGTCGTAACAAGCGTCTCTTCACCAACATAAAGTCTATTTTTATCGTAAAAACGTGATGTCCAAGCATGAGTCATTTTTTGCGGTGCAACCAATTTATTTTTATATTTAAAATAAACTTCAAAGCTATACGTTTTATTCGACTTCAATTTCGGCAAATCAAAGGCAATGACAAAATCCATAGCTGGGAAAATTTCTCGTCCTAGAAAAGTTTTTTTGTCATTATGATAACTTTTTTGGACAGTAGCTTTAACCATTTTTTTATCAATTTTAGCAACTAATTCAATGTTATCATAGGTTGGTTTTACAAAGAAACCACGTATTATAAATTTCTTGCTATTTTGCTTAATCCATTGAATTTGAATACTACCACCAAGAGTTTCAAAAAAATGTTCACCAAAGAAAAACTTAGGTTCAATATCGTTTATTACTTTTATAACACCATATTTCATTTCCTTAAAATAGGCTTTAAGCCAATAGGGAATATAGTTTTGATCTAGCAAATCGTCATCAATATTTTGAATTAAATATCTTACATCTTCAATTGCAGCATCTATATCTAAGTCAATACCATGTTTTAATGGGTCATTGTTTGGAGACTTAAACCAATGAATATCATATAAAACACTGCTTTGTACCACTCTTGGAATTGTTTCCTGAGTAAAGAGATAGTCCTCAAACTCTTTCTTATAATATGCAATGCGTGCATATAAGGCTGGATTAGAATCTGCCGTGTCTATCGCGCTTGACTCATCAGCTCTTTTACGGAGATAATAGTATATTCTACCATTATTTAGCCAACCAGCATGGTTCGTTTTAAGTAAAATTTTGATTAAAAACTGCGCATCCTCAGAGATTTTTAAATTTTCATCAAAACGTTCTCCTTTAATTGCTGAAGTTCTAAACATAGCTGAATTGACATGTGAGAAGAAAACATGGCTTTCCTCAAGATTGATAATACGCGTTCTACCGCGATTAATCACTTTATATGAATAATGAACATCATCATTTTTCTCAAATATTTTGATAGGCAAAAAGACAACATCAGGAGAAACCAAATCTTTCTCATCTGAATATTTGTCATTTTTCAAATCATTTAAACGATAATCTTGTTGGTCAAAAAATCTCGTCAATCTCTCAACTTGATATTGATCATACTTGTCATCACCATCAAGAAAACAGAGGTAGGGAGCAGGTAAGTTTTTTTCACAAAACTCCAGTCCTGCGTTACGAGCCGCAGAAACACCTTTATTTTCTTGATAGATATAATAAATATTGGCATAGTGCTTTTGATATTCTTTGACAACCATTTCTGTATTATCTTCACTACCATCATTTACAATGATTAAATTAATTTCTGAAAAACCCATTGTCTGATTAATAACGCTTTTTATCGCATCATCTAAATATCTACCAACATTGTAAGCTGGTATAATACAATTAACCTTTACCATTTTAGTCTCCCTTAACAGCAATTTCACATAACACTTGCAAATCTCTGCACCCCAATCTCAAAATACCCCTCAAAAATCACAACAAAACGACTTTTATTATTTTCATATCCTTTGGGCAAATTGACTTCAAAGTCTGTTTCTGATAATTTTCGATAGGTTAGCTCTTTTCTTGATTCAAAAGGCTGCGCTAAATCAAAAATTTCAAATCCAACAAGTTTTTTATATGAAAATACTTTGAGTTTTAATGTTCCCTCAATCAAACTTTCAGCTACTGCATAGGCTTCAAGTCTTGTTTTGGTCAATAGTGGCAAAAGTTGTGGATAATAATAAACCTGATTGCTCACTGTCTTCATGTTCAATTTCCGATTCAAGACCCAACGAACCGAAAAAAGGTAGATAAAGCGATACAAACCCGAAATATCGTTATTTTTCAAATAAAGCCAAGCTGTTTTCCGAAAATCATTTCTAAAATAAGGACTCGGGTCAAATTTAATATTGCCAAGATATAAATCTAGTTGCGCTTTGAAATCTTGCAAGCGTGCTTTACTAAACTTGTAACCAATATTTCTCTTAAGACAAAAATCATGAATCAACCACTCAATTCGCCGCGAAAGAAAGCGTTCTTTTGAGGTATCATCTGGAAATGTTTCGTTGATATAACTCAAAGCTCGCAGCCATGACATCATGAAATTTCGGTTAATTGCTTGACTCAGACTGGTATTATCCGCATCGCGATTGAGATAAGTTGTCAATTCCTTACCTTGCGTGATTATCTTGGCAAAACGCATAGCTTCATAGAAAAAGGTCACATCATCTGCAACACGTTGATCAACAAAATGCAAGTTATGCTTGACAACAAGTGAACGTCGCAACATAATTGATTGCGGTCCTAACCAACCATAAAATTCAGTTGGTAATTCTTGGATTGAGCGATTTTTAAAGTCACCGTCAACATAATAAGGCTTACTTTTCAATGATAAATGCCCATCAACACTTTGAACAAGACCTGAAACAGCAAAATCATCACCTGATTCATCCAATAAATCAGACAAATATTTTAATGCCTTATCATCATACCAGTCATCAGCATCCAATATAACTAAATATTCTCCTCGCGCATTGAGCAAGCCAACATTTCTTGGACCATGCGCACCACCTGTATTTTCATCTAGCTGATAAAGCTCAATATTCGGATTTTTAGTAAGATAAGGTTTAATAATAGCAATTGAGTTGTCCGTTGACTTGTCATCAATAAACATAACCTGAATGTTAGCCATTCCAAGCGTTTGCGCCGTAAGCGAGTCCATCATCTTATTTAGATATGGCGCATTATTGAAATTCGCAATAATAACTGAAACTTTTGGATTAGGCGTGACAATTTCAGAAGTCGTCAGTTGGAAAGAAGCTACTTTATCTTGCCATGACTTATCAGCTAAATCATATTGAAATGCTTGAAATTCTTGCGTTTTAGTCAAGTCTTTCACAACTGTCTTTCCTCCTTTCTTCGGCTTAAAGTCTATTACAACTTATCTAGCATGATATTTTCAATAAGTGTCATAACACGTTGTGTTGATTTACCGTCTCTATACTTGAATACTTTATTATATAATTTTTCTCGCCTTTTGTCATCATCAGAAATAAATCTGATTTCATCTACTAGTTCTTGATTGTTTTTCGCAATCGCACCTGGAAATTCTTGATCATAATCAAAAAGAACACCAGGATTCGAGGAATACTCGGTCAAATCAGGAACATAGGCAATAATTGGGCGCTTTGTTACCAAAAATTCATAGATAATCGCAGAATAATCACTAACTAAAATATCAGTTATCGCAAAAATTTTCTCAATAAATTCCTCTGACATATAAACAATATTTTGATTATTTTGATATTTGGAATTGGTAATCAATGGATGCGGTTTATAAATAATGGCATACTCATTGCCCAATGATTTTTGAATGAAATCTAAGTCAATTTCAATTTCACGAAAGCCAGTCCCAACTCTACCACGAAAAGTTGGCGCATAAGTCACGATTGTTTTATTTTCTAACTGCGGATACTTTGCATAAAAATAAGATTCATTATCAGAAATACGCTGACCATTAAACAATTTATCTGTTTCTGGAATCCCCGTTATTTTAACATTTTCTTTTTTAATATTGAAAGCTTGCGCAAACGGGGCAACAAAAAATTCAGAATTAACAATCGTATAATCGTAGTTTTTAATCTGATAATCACGTGTCACCGTGTTACCAAATTTTTTAATAGCGCCTGAAGCATGCCAAAGTTGGAGAACTTTTACACCATTTTTGCGCTTAAATTTTGAGACAACAAAATTGTTAAAATCAAGCAAAACCAAGTGAGAGCGGTTAATCGCAAAAAGTTGCTTGATACAGGCAATGACGTAATCAAACTCACTTCTCAAACTCTGTGAGTAATTAAATAGAATATATTCTAATTCATATGCTCCCGATTTGACCAATTCTTGATTAACAATTTCAAAATCTTTCGTTAATTCGGTACTCTCGAGTGAAATAAAAGAGATCTTATTTGGATTTACTTTTTGTAAAAGCGAAAAAGGATAGAAAATTGACAAGATAATTGTCAAAATAATATTCTTAATTTTCATCCAAATACCTCCTTTATCACTCTTTTTGTTGCCATACCATCTTGTAATTGATTAAATTTTTGATTAAATTCTGACAAGCGTTGGTAATCAAACACTCCAGAATTGATTGCCTCAAGCAAGTCATCTTCCGATTGGCAGATGTCATTTGGCAAGTCTTTAGGGACACTCAAATAGAAACCACGCAAGTCATTTTTGTACGTAGCAAAATCGGACATATAAAAATAAATTGGACGATTAAGAATCGCATAGTCAAAGAAAACACTTGAATAATCGGTAATTAAAACATCGCTTATCAGATAAAGGTCACTAATTTCGTCATTTGCTGGTAGCTCATAAACAAAGTCCGTCAAATCAGTTGGGACTTGAAATCTACTTGCAATCAAATAGTGAGGTTTGAAAAGAATCACATACTCTTGCCCCAAAACTTCCCGCCATTTAGTAAAATCAACCTGCAACTCAAAGGTGTAACCTTTAAGATTGTAAGTATTATCTCGCCAAGTTGGTGCATATAAAATTACCTTTTTATCTGATGGTAACTGATACTTTGCCTTGATTTGCTTGATCTCTGACTCTGAAGCTGTCACTAACACATCATTACGTGGATAACCCGTTTCAATGATTTTTTCCCTTGGCAACTGAAAAGCTGACGTGAAAACTTCTGTTGAAAAAGGCGTGGCAGAAATTAAATAATCCCACAATTTACTGTCCTTGTCGTAAGACTGTGTCATCTCGCGATAGGACTGCTTGCTACGATAATAGGTCAAACCATTATCTGGCAAATCATGCGCCAAACGTTTCAAAGGTGTGCCGTGCCAAGTTTGCAAATAGATTTGGTCAGATTTTTTAACAAAATATTCTGGCATTTTAGCATTGACTACCCAGTATTTTGCTTTTGATAGGTAATAAAAATACTGAATTGAGCCTTTTTTGACACGCTTAGCACCATCAATTTTAGTTTGTTCATTCATACCCCAAACAAATTGATACTCACAAAACCTTAAATCAGCTAGTAAGCCTTCAAAAATTGCCTTGGGATTATCCAAATAACCTCGACCATCAAAAGCAAGGAAGAAAACAGTCTTATCATTAGTTTTGACAAAAAGATTCATAGCAGACCAAAAAGAAGGTATCATTATTGCAAATACTTTCTTTCTGATGTAAGCTATGATTTTCATACTTAGTTTTTTTCCCCGCTATATTTTAAGCCAATTTTAACAAAATCATTGAACGTCAAATTGGTCTCAAAAGAAGTGTCAACACTTTTCGTAATTTTTTGATACTGTTTCAAATTTGTTTTTTTTCCTAACGCCTTTATCAGCTTACCAAAGTCATCAGACTCTACTTCAAGAAGTTGAGCAAAGGCTTGCAATTCTCTTTGAGATACCCGAATCAAACTCCCTTTGTTCGGTAATGATTTTAAAGTGAGAATTTTACCGTTGGTCAATTTAAACACCTTATCAGAAACAGCCAAATAAATAGTCTCTCGATTTTCCCCTTGCGGAAACTCCGTTTGATGCTGATTGATAAATTTTCGTACCTCATTAATCATCTTTGCCAGAAAAATTGGATTCCCAACATTTTTCAACTTGGCAAGTAACGACTGATTCTCACGCATAACAACTCCTAGTCTAATTTTTACTGTACAATAACATTCATCTTACAGATAATCACGGAAAGATTCTTCATATCTGTAAAACAAATGCGTTCCTAGAACTAAGACAGCAATCGTAAATGCCCAAAAAAATAAGCCAGATGTTGATTTGTGATAAAACCAGTCTTTTGAAAACACCGCATCTCTAAAGCCTTCAATAAGGTAAGCAAAAGGATTCAGTAGGATGAATTTTCTAATATAACTCGGCACAGTATTGGATTGGAAATTCATCATGACACCCGAAATCATCATCCCCATTCGACCAACACTCCTCACTATTTGAGAATAATCTCTAAACAATGTTGTTATCGTTGCATTTAAGAGACTATAAGCCAAAGTAAAGATAACAAGCGCTAAGGTATAGTAGATAAATTGAAGCCAATAAATCGTTGGTTGGTAACCTTTAGCAAATGAAATGCCAATAGCAATCACCATCATGATAAAAAACTCAAAAATACCACTAAAAAAAGTAATCGTCGGCGAGATACTGACTGGGAATTTTAAGGCAGTGGAGAGATTAAGCTGACTGAGAATGCTATTTAAACTGCTAAGTACCGTACCATTTGTAATTCCCCAGACAGCCATTCCTACCAATAACCAAGGCAAAAATGGTGCTTCGGTTGCACCAAAATCTCTCTTAAAAACATAACCAAAAATAAAATAATAAATAGCAGCTAGGATAATCGGATTGGCATACTGCCAAATTCGTCCCAATGTATAGCTCGTATAATTATTTTTAGTATCATACTTGGTCATCCGAGCAATCAAAGGGAAATATCTTATCTGTTCACGTATATATCGAAAAACATTTTTCATTTCTATCTCATTTCAGAATTATTCTGGTGTTATTGGCAAACTCTCAGTGGTCGTCTCCACAGGCACTGCTTGTCTTTCAAGTGATTTTGGTAGCTTGACAATGAAGCCTGGCGCTATCGCTAACTCCAAATCAAGTTCAGGATTTAGCGCCAAAACCTCTTGCATTGAAAGACCAAAAGTTGTTGCAATGCCACCAATTGATTCGCCTTCTTTCACAACATAGTCAAAAGTTTCAGGTCTCGTTTCAGGTCTTGTTTCAAACTCACTTTCCGCCACTGAAGACTCTTTTGCCATAAGGGGGGGAACTGGCTTTGGCACTTTTACTGGAGAGACAACTTTTGGTTTCATCAAACCTTCAAAAGTCCAACCTTTTACTGACATTACAATCGCCAACATCATCGCAAAAATACAGAGCATCATAATCATTTTACTCGGTATTGATAGTCTCGTCTTGAACTTATTTTTTGCAAGCGTTTTATCAATCGTCCGAAGTGATCTCTGACCTATTTCAGGAGTTGAAGCATTATCAACAACCTCCTTTCTGAGTATTTCTATTGAGTAGTCCATCTGTTCTTGTCGGCGTTCAATCTTATATTGCTCTTGTTGCTCATTGGGCAAGCGATTAAACCAATTGATAAAAGCTTGATACCTCGGCAATACATCAGCTGTTGCCCCATATTCTTTGACTTCACCGTAATGTAACCAGACAACTTTATCTGTCCATTTTTGAATTTGCCCAGCATTGTGGCTAACGACAAAAATCGTTTTTCCTTTTTCGCGAAATTCAAACATTTTATTGGCAGATTTTGCTGCAAATGTTGAATCTCCGACCGACAAAGCCTCATCAATAATGAGAATATCTGGATCCTGATTGACTGCAATCGCAAAAGCAAGCTTTGAGCGCATCCCAGAAGAATAATCCTTAACTGGTCGATCAATAAATGGACCAAGTTCAGAAAATTCAATAATTTCTGCCATCTTGGCAGCAATTTCTTTTTTGCTCATGCCCATCATCGTCCCTTTTAGACGAATATTATCACGTCCAGTCAAGCCAATCTTAAGACCAGCATTAATAGCAATATAAGAAACTTCGCCATTAATTTCTAGCTCTCCAGTCGTTGAAGACAAGGTTTTATCAAGAATATTTAACAAAGTTGACTTACCCGAGCCATTCAAGCCAACAATTCCTATCGCCTCACCGTCATAAACCTCAAAATTGATATTACGAAGCGCCCAGAAATCCTTGATTCCTGATTTTTTTTTCCCTATACTAAATTTCTCTTTGAATTTCTCATTTTGAGAGAGTTCAAATTTTTTCGAGATTAGACTTGCTTTTACTTTTAACTTGGCATTACTTTTTTGATTTGTGACTTGTGGGCTTTTTTCTTGTACTGGAAACGGTTGTGACGTTGCCTGCGACTCAACAGTCGCTGTAATTCTCTGTTCTTCAGTACTAACACGTCGCTCCCGTTTATTTTTCCTCTCGCTATGTCGATTTTTTCGTCTATAATCAGCCATTATTATTCCTAAGCAATTTTAAATTTGGACACTTATTTATATTTCATTATATCACATAGCCTTTTAAAAATCTAGTTTTATTTCAAAAAAATACCGTCAAGACAGCACTTCTGACGGTATTCTCGTTATTTTATTCGATTTCAAATTCAATCTCATCACGACCATGTGGCGCATGCCAGTTTGTCCACACGGTTAATTCAGGACCTTTTGGCAAAATAGCCTGATGTTCTTCTGTGGGATCGATATGTGTTGATAGAAAATAGTGTTTTTTAATTGCCTCAAAGTCAGTTGTATCGCCAAAACCATAGGTTTGGTACAGGTCACGCGCATAAGCCCAGAGATTTGGAAAATCAATCAGACGATTCCGATTGCAGTTAAAAGCTGAGTAATAAGCCACATCAAAGCGCGCAAGCGTAGTATAAAGGCGCACATCTGAATCCGTCAAACGATTGCCATGCAAATAACGGCGCTTGCTCAAACGCTCCTCCAGCCAATCCAAACGCGCAAAAAGTCGGTCATAAGCCTTTTCATAAGCCTCTTGAGAGCGCGCAAAACCCGCACGATAAACGCCATTATTGACCTCCAAAAAGATAATATCGTTAAGTTCACGAATCTCCTGTTCTAAATCTTCTGGTAGCAAATCTGGCGCACCGGCTTTATGATATTTTTTCCACTCTTTTTCAAAATAATAAGTTAAGTTATGATAATCATTTTCCACAACTTTTTTGGTCGCAATATCAACCAAGGCTGGAACAGTCGGACGTTTACCGTCTTTGATATAGTCTGAGTCAGCATTTTCATAAACTTCACCAACATATCTAATGCCTAAAACAGGGTCAACATCTCCTTCGTCCAACGTAAACGACCAATCAATATGGTCAAGCGGTGGTCGCAAAGGGTCAGCCGTACCAAGTGAAATCGCCTCTTCTAGTCCCAAAATCTTACGGACAATCACGCTACGGTGCGCCCACGGACAGACTGGCGCCCAAAGTAAGCGATATTTTCCAGCCGCAACTGCTAGCTTATCGGCGCCGTCGCCAAATTCGGCGATAAATTCATTGGTTTGCCGAACAAAGCGACCATTAGCCGCAACCTCAACCGACTTTTGAGTCGTGAAATCTTGAGCCGTCTGAAAATTGCCGTCTATATCATGAAGTGTCGTTTTATCTGCTGTCATTTTTGTGCTAACCTTTCTAGTAGTGCGAACGCATTGTTCACATAGTAATCAACGGCGACTGGGAGCATCTCGTCCTTGACTGTCATGTCGGAGAAATGGAGACCTGGACTGCCGATAGCGTTGCTACCGATAAAAGCAAAGACACCTGGTATCTGCTCTTGATAAGTCGCAAAGTCCTCGCCAGCATTGGAGGGTTCTGGCACCATAACATCATCATGCCATTTGCGTGTTTCGTTGAAGAGAAATTCAGATAATTCTGGGTCATTATAGGTCACATTGGGTCCTAGTATCCAATCAATCTCTGCATGTACACCATAGGCTGAGCTAACATTTTCTACGATGTCATAAAATCTTTTCTTGGCAAGTTTCCTGTCGTCCTTATCAAAAGTCCGAATCGTCCCTTCAAAAATCGCCTCATCAGGCAAGACATTCCACGTATTTCCCGCCGTCATATGTGTCACAGAAACAACGACTGCATGCTGTGGACTGATGTTTCGGGCAACGATTTGTTGCAAACTAGCTATGATCGCAGAAGTTGCCAAAATGCTGTCAGCGCCCTCTTGCGGATAAGCGGCATGCGAGCCAACACCCTTAATCGTCACATAAAACTGGTCAACTGCTGCCATGATCCCTTTTTCACGAATGCCAATCTGTCCAACTGGCAAAGTCGGCATATTATGATAGCCGATAATGGCGGAAACATCAGCAAGAACGCCTGTCGCAAGCACCTCATCAGCACCGATATGACTTTCCTCAGCATGCTGAAAAATCAGTTTAATCGTGCCATCTATCTCATGTTCACGGCTTTTGAGAATTTTTGCTGCACCAAGCAAACTGGTTTGGTGCAAATCATGCCCACAAGCATGCATAACACCTGTGTTTTTTGACGTAAATGGCAGACCAGTATTTTCAACAATCGGCAAGGCATCAATATCTGCACGCAAGGCAATCACTGGCTGACCCGAACCAATTTGCGCAACCAAACCAGTTTTTAAGCCAGTCTCCAAAATTTGAATGCCCAAATCTGTCAAATAATCTTTAAGATATTGCGTTGTTTTAAATTCCTGCCCTGAAAGCTCAGGATTTTCATGTATATAATGGCGAATTTTAATCAATTCATCATAATGTTCAGATGTGATTGTCATTCTTGCTCCTTATTTTCTTCTTGGTAATCTCGGGCAATTTCTTCCTTGATTTTCGTTGTTGACGTTACGCCTCGAGGGAAATACATGACTTTCAAATCTGGAAATTTTAATTTTAAATTGTCAAATCTGCCACGCCAGTCATCACCCATTGCAAAAATATCAACGCCTAGCATATCAATATAAAGCGCCTTATCTTCCCAAGTTTGCTCAGGCACAACAAGATCAACATAGCGAATTGCCTCTAATACGAACTTGCGTGTATTGTAGTCTTGGTAGGCTTTTTTTCCTTTTTCGATATTAAAATCATCCGTTGACAGCATAACAACTAATTTATCGCCTAAATCTCTTGCATTGCGCAACATCGAGATATGACTTTCGTGAACAATATCAAATGTCCCCGCTACCATGACGATTTTTTCTTTATCTCTCATTTTTTTCACCTTTTATATTGATTTTTCAAAAGCTTGTGCCAATTCCGCTATCAAATCCGTTTTATTTTCAATGCCAATCGTGAGTTGAACGAGATTTTCTATCACTTCAGCATGTGCAAACTGTGTCAAATTTGCCAAAAAAATTGCCAAATCATAGTTATCAGCCAACTCAAAAGAAAGCTGTGCACCAATTCCCGTTGCTTGTGCTTCTTGAATATCTGCCTCATCTCGCGAATAATTCCCTGCGTAATACACGCGCTTGACAGCCTTATGCGCCTGCAGAAAATCAATCACAACTAACGTACTAACCTCACGTTGATCAAGTCTAGTAGCCAACATTTCAATGCCACCAATCAGCGCATTTTCATCGGCTTGTGCCAAAGGTTTAGCTGTCTTTTGCATCTGCTCAATTTTTTGAGCCAACACAACATTATCAGTCGCAAGAAAGCTCGCTACAATATCCGAACGACCACTCAAATAAGCAATCGCTGAATAAATAACAAAATCTGAACCATATGACAACGTTTTTTGATAATAAGGTGTTAAAAAACTATTATCAACAGCAACCAAAATACCGTGTTTATGTGCTAAATCATTAATACGTTGAATATCTGTCACACGCCAAAAAGGAAAAGACGGCGTTTCAACAAAAATACCTTTTACAGTCGCAAAATCATTCTCTGATAATTGATTAAAATCATCAACTAATTGAACCTCAAGTTGCTCCTGCTTCAAATACTCGCTAACTGTTTTATCAGGCTTACGATTAAACATAATCTTATCGCCAGTTTTAAACAAGCTAATAAAGCTAAGCGTTGCTGCTTGACTAGCTGAAAAAGCATAAACAACCGCAGCGCCCTCAACTTTTGCTAATAATTTTTCCAATTTTCCTGTTCGCTGTTTTATCATATTTTTATTATAAAACAGTAAAGTAAAAACAGGCTTACCATTATTATATCACGGATTTTAGCTTATTTTATACCAGAAAGTTTAATCAAGGTTATATCTAGCAAAAACTTTTTATCAGCTTGACCAGATTTGATTTTAAAATCTGTGTCAATCAACTGATTAAGCGCCTGAGATAAAAATTCTTGACTCATTTTCCGAGCAGGTGCAAGCAAAAATTTCAGGCGAAAAGGATTGATTTTCAAAAACTCGATTATCTGCTTATCCGCATAATTTTTGTTCAGTAAAATTTTGATTTGGTAATATAAACGAAAATTATTGGTTAAAATCGCAAGTAATTTTATCTCATCCTCACCTTGCAACACCAAGTCGGAAACAAGCGCACGCGCCGTAGCAAGCTTTCCCTTTAAAATTAAATCAGTTAAATCAAAAATGTTATCAGACAAAGATTTTGGGACAGCTGCAATCACATCATTTGGTGTGATGTCACGACCATTAGCATAAGTTTTGACCAAGTCAATATTTTGCTTGACAATCGCAAAATTAGCATTCGATTTCTCGATAATCAGATTAACAATATTGGGTTGTAAACCTGAATTGGCAACAAAATATTTTGTCAATTCTTGCGGTTTCAACTCACTTGCCTCTAGTTCAACAGCAACTTTGCGAAGTTTCTTGACAATTCGACGTTTGCCATCCAATTTGCCATGAAAGACGAAAATTGCTTTGGTTGAGTCTAAGGGATTATCCAGATAATCTTCTAAACGGGTCAGCTGTTTGTCATTGAAAACCGATTTTTTCGTTGTTGTCAAATCCCAAAGATTTTCAAAAACGACTAGCATTTCATCGCCAAAAAAGGGCAGACTTTCCAATTCTTCCAAGGCAAGATCGCCGTCAGATTCGCTCAAGTCAAAATATGCCTGTGATAAATCAGACGAGTCAAAATTCACTTTGTTCAATAACTGCGATTTTAATTCTGAAATAATAGCCTTATTTTCTCCGAAAATAATTGTAAACTGAGGTAAATTTTCGGCTGAAATGCGAGATAAATTGTCAAATACTGTCATCATTTTCTCCATTTTCAAGCTCGGCTAACTGATTAAAATCGGTCACTTCAGTATCTGCTGAGGTCATCAAAACCTGTCGCGGTTTTGTGCCAACAGCTGGTCCGATAACGCCCGCTTCCTCAAGTTCTTCCATGATGCGAGTTGCTCGATTAAAGCCTGTTTTCAGGCGCCGTTGTAACATTGAAGCAGAGGCTTTCTGAGTTTCAACGACAAGCTGTTTAGCCTCAACAAAGAGCGGGTCACCAGACGCTTTAGCACCACCCTCATTATCAAAAGGACGACCGCCATCTTCAGCAGTTTCACCAGGGTCAAATGTTTCATCATAGTCAGCACTAGCTTGATTTTTGATAAAGGCGACCACACTTGCCACATCATCATCCGACAGGAAAGCGCCTTGCAAGCGCAAGGCATGATTTTCATCAATCGGCTTAAAGAGCATATCACCACGACCAAGCAGTTTTTCAGCGCCAATGCTGTCAATAATCGTCCGCGAATCTGTCCCAGATGAGACAGCAAAAGCGACACGACTTGGGACATTGGCTTTAATCAAACCACTGATGACATCAACAGATGGCCGTTGCGTTGCTAAAATCATGTGAATGCCCGCTGCACGTGCTTTTTGCCCAATACGAATAATCGCATCCTCAACTTCTTTTGAAGCAACCATCATCAGGTCAGAAAGTTCATCAACAACGACAACAATCAAGGGCAACGTCTGTTCTTTTTCCTCGTTCAAGGCATTAAAGGCTTCGATTTTAGCATTATACCCCTCAATATTTCGTGAACCCGCACGACGAAATAGCTCATAACGATTCTCCATCTCATCAACAACTTTTTGGAGTGCTCGCGCCGCCTTACGCGGATTGGTCACAACTGGAATCAACAGATGTGGAATATCGTTGTAAACATCTAACTCAACCATTTTTGGATCAATCATGAGAAGTTTGACTTGACTTGGCAAGGCTTTCATCAAGATACTTGTGATAATGCCATTAACTGCAACAGACTTCCCTGAACCAGTTGATCCCGCAACAAGCAAATGCGGCATTTTAGTCAAGTCAAAACTCTTAATTGAGCCATCAACTGCCTTACCAAGTGGCACTTCTAGCAAGTTTTCTGAGTTTGTTTTAGCTTTTTCCCACATTTCACGGAATCCGACCATTGCAACTTCATTGTTCGGAATTTCGATACCAACAACCGATTTACCTGGAATTGGTGCTTCGATTCGGACATCTTTGGCGGCAAGTGCCAACGCTAAATCATCGGTCAAATTGAGAATACGGCTGACTTTGACACCTGTGGCTGGCTTGACTTCATATTTTGAAACGGATGGTCCGACGACAGCTGACTCAACTGTGGCTTGAATACCGAAACTTTTGAATGTTTCTTCCAGAATCTTGATATTTGTTTGCACATTTTTATGTTCGTTCGCTTGATTTTTGAGTGGTGTCGGTGCAAGTAAGTCTGCTGTTGGCAAGTTATAGTGTGAAAATTCATGACTTGGTTCAAAGTAAATCGGCTGACCATCATCGGCAGTTTGCGTTTCATCAAGTCGTTCAGATTCAATTTCGGGAGATAAAATTTCTCCTGTTTCGGAATCAACAATTGGGATAAAGTTTTCTGGTGTCTTGAAAGGCAAAACATCAAACGGTATCCCCTCACCAGACAGCGCATCTTGAATCAAAACCTCGTCAAGTAAATCCTCATGTGGCAAAGTTTCGGCAGGTTGCAGGGCACAAAGATCGCCTTCTTCTAATGTCGGCAGTTTGCGTTTAGACTGGAGTGCCGACACATTCAATTCTTCAGTTGCTTTAGTTTCGATAATTTTCTGTGCACGCTGAACTTTTTCAAGTCTTTTCAACTTTTTAGCTTCTCTCTTAGCCTCTTTCTTGGTGTTTTTTTCAATTTTTTTCGCTTCACGTATCATTTTACGATCTGATGAATACTCATCAAAACTGTCTTTTAATTCAACAAATGAATCGTGCCAATAGCTAGGAGAAATGAAATAAGTACCTAAAAAGATAAGAATCGCTGCCACAGTAAAAACACCGATTGGCGAAATCAGGAATTTCAAAGGAGCATACAGCAAATGCCCAAACATACCTGCGCCAACAAACTCAGTTACCCTAAGTTTTGTCAATTCTTTTAACAAAATTTTCCAAGTGTGTTCCGTTCCTGTCAATTTATCAAAATAAGTTTGATAAATTAGCATAGCCGCCAAAAAGAAAAAAATAAAACTTTTCACATACTTTTGAAGGCTGACTAATAATTCTTTTTTGAAAGCTGACACAATCAGAAAAAGAGCAACAATAAAAAGCACTAGATAGGCAAGACTACCGACAAGAATACGAATAACATTATAGAAAAAAACACCAACTGCGCCCATTTTGGCAAGAACCAAAAGGTAAAATAAAGGCACAAAGATAAAGGCAAGAACTTTGAATGTTGCCTGACGTTGAACTTCTGATTTTTTAGGGATTTTTCGATTATTTTTTGTTTTTTTAGTCGTCTTTTTAGTCATAACTATCTTAATTATAGCATAATTTGCTATAATATGACTATGGAAAATATAAATGACACTTATCACAGTCTTGCTTTTTTTGATTTGGACGGCACACTTTTAAACAGCCAAAGTCAGCTTGACACCGAAGTTATCAAGGCTTTACAACAGATTCGCCAAAACGGTGTCTTGCCGATCATTGCAACTGGGCGCGGACATTTTGAACTTGAGGCGATTATGACACAATCTGGTATCACGAGCGCCATTAGCATGAATGGACAATTTATCGTTGTTGAGGGCGAGATGATTTATCACGAACCAATGGCGGTTAAGGCGATTGAGCGGCTGAAAACTCTCGCAGATGCCAAAAATCAAGCCATAGCGTTTTATGATAAGGAAAGCTATTGGGTATCTCAGATGACCGATTTCGTCAAAAGTGCTTATGGTTACACCGATGCGCCACTGCCGACTGTCAATAATAGTCGCTATTTGACTGATGAGGTCAACATGTTACTCGTTTTTACCGACCAAAAAGTGGATGTTGACTATTATCGTGAACGCGTGCCTGAGTTTAACTACTTTAAAAACACACCATTTTCGATTGATATTATCAATGCTGGCACAAACAAAGGAACAGGTATCAAAAAAGTTGTCGAATTGCTTGATTTCACTGGCGAAACTTACGGATTTGGCGACGGCACAAATGATTTTCATTTGCTAAAGGCGGTTAATCATGCAACAGCTATGGGAAATGCGGTGCCTGAACTCAAGGCTATCGCAGATTTTATTTCAACGGAGAATACAAATCACGGCATTGTAACAGCCTTTAATCATTGGGGACTACTCTAAGAATAATGCTAAAAAAGACTTGATTTTCAAATTTAAAAACCAAGTCTTTTTCTTTTTACATCAATGCTTGTGCAGCTGTGATAATTGATAATTTATAAACATCTTCTTCATTTGACCCACGTGACAAGTCTGAAACTGGTTTGTTCAAGCCTTGCAAGATTGGTCCAATAGCTTCAAAACCACCAAGACGTTGGGCTATTTTATAACCAATATTTCCTGATTGCAAATCTGGAAAGACAAACACTGTTGCATTGCCTGCTACTTTTGAATCTGGGAATTTCAAACGACCAACTTCTGGGACAAAAGCCGCATCAAATTGCATTTCTCCGTCAATATCAAGGTCTGGACGTAATTCTTTCGCAATTTTTGTTGCATCAGCAACTTTTGTCACATTGTCCGATGCACCTGAACCATTTGTTGAAAAACTAAGCATGGCAACACGTGGGTCGATGTCAAACAGTTTAGCTGTATCAGCTGAATCAACAGCGATTTCTGCCAACTCTTGCGAACCTGGCTCAATATTAATGGCACAGTCGCTGAAAATGTATTTTTCTTTACCATAAGCGCGTACCATAAGGAAAGCGCCAGATGTGCGAGAAATACCTGGCTTCGTTTTAATAATTTGAAGTGCAGGTCGTACAGTATCCGCAGTTGAGTGGACAGCTCCTGAAACAAGTCCATCTGCCAAGCCCATGTAAACAAGCATTGTCCCAAAATAGTTGACATCAAGTAAAATATCACGCGCTTTTTCTTCTGTGACTTTACCTGCACGACGTTCAACAAAACTCGCAACCATGTCATCAAACTTATCATAGTTAGCAGGGTCAATAATCGTGAAAAGTGATGATTGCAGACCACGATCACGCAAAATAGTTGAAATGTCATCAACATTGCCCAAAAGAATCGGTGTAATCAGCTCTTCCACTTGCAAACGGTGTGCAGCGCCAATAATACGCGGTTCAACACCTTCTGGAAAGACAATTTTCATGTTTTTTCCAGCAATTTTAGCTTTGAGACCTTCAAATAAGTCGTTTTTCATTGTAGTTTTCCTATTCATTTTTTAGTTTCAACAACATTATAGCACCATTTGCAATCTTTGTAAACGTTTAAGATTGTGAATGTTCAGACAATATCTTTTTCATCATTTTCAGATAAAATAGACGAAATTTTTGTGATGATAATATCAAGTCCCACCACATTGCTGACACCTTCTGGAATAATCAGATCAGCATAACGTTTGGTTGGCTCAATAAATTGATGATACATGGGTTTGACGGCACTGAGATATTGGGTAATAACGTTATCCAAACTTCTACCACGTTCATCAATATCGCGCTTAATTCGTCGAATAATCCGAACATCATCATCAGTGTCAACAAAAATCTTAATAGCCATCATGTCGCGCAACCGTTTATCCTCTAGCACCAAAATCCCCTCAACAATCATCACATCAACTGGGTTCTGACGATAAGTCTCGTTGCTACGCGTATGCGCCGTATAGTCATAAATGGGAATATCAACTGCTTGTCCTGCTTGCAAGGTCTGAAGCTGCGCAATCAGATAATCCGTATCAAAAGCAAGCGGATGATCATAGTTAGTTTTGAGCCTCTCGGAAAAGTCAAGATGATTTTGATTTTTATAGTAAGAATCGTGCTGAATCATGGCAATACGTTCGGTTGGAAATTTGTTAAGAATTGCCTGACTTACTGACGTTTTACCAGAAGCTGAGCCGCCTGTCACACCGATAATAATTGTTTTTTTCATCATAAGTTCATTATACCGCAAAATCAAGACAGATTCTCAAATTTGGCGAAAATAAAGTGAAAACTTTACAATTCACGACAAACGAGCATATCCATGACGGTCTCCGTTTAAATTTCTAAGTTTATTGCCGATAACCCTTGCACCAAGAAAGGATAAAACTGGTTTGGACAATAACCATTGTCATCGTGATCAGGATAATGGCTGCTGAATAAATATCTGGCTGTAAATAGATGGAACCCTGAACGATAAAGTTGCCATGAATGATAAACAAGATAGCAACCGAAAATGGCAAGCAAATAATGGCTGCTTGATAAGCTGCTTTCGTTGCGCGATTTGTGATGATTTGCTCGCGTTCATCAAGGTCTTTATGTGCTTGAATACCATTGAAAAGTTGGGCGATAGCCTCACGCAAATTTTTTGATTCGGAGCGTGCAATCTTCGTGACAACAAATAAACCAATGAAATAAGAAATGAGCAAAACGGAAATAGAAAACTTATTTGGCGCTATAAGAAACCAACCAACTAGCACAAATAAAATATTGTTAAGCACACCTTCAATAACGACTTTTTTCAAACTTCTTCCTCCTGTTTATCTGCCAGTAATGTAAAGATTTCCTCAATCTCACATTGAAAATGATGGGCAATATGTAACGCCAGTACCAATGATGGCACATAGCTTTCTTTTTCAAGCGCAACAATTGTCTGCCTTGACACACCAACGGCTTTTGCCAACTCGTCTTGTGTGAGGCGATCACGCGCCCTTAATTCCCGAACTCTGTTCTTTAACATCGCTAACATCGCTTTCTTACTTACTAAATCTATTGTAAAGCAAACTAGATTTTTTGTCAAGTTTAGTTTACATTTGCTTGTACCTATCAATTTTTGACGATTTTTGGTAAAATGAATATAACTATGAAGAAAATTTTAGACTTAGAACCCCATCATTGCCAAATTCATGAAGGTGAGAGCCTTTTAATAAAAGGGGCAATCGCTTGTGGTAAAACGAAACTTTTGCTTGAAATTGCTGAAAAATTACCGAAAAATCAGTTTGATTTTCTCTTTCAAGATATTGATGATAATTTCGTGACAGGTACGGTTGCCGAAAATCTAGCTTTCAATTTGGAAAATGATGCTGTCGCTCATGATAAGATGGTCGCAATGGTACAAGCAACAGCTGAAAAATTTGAGTTGACCGATTTTTTGACTAAAGATGTCCGAGAAATTCCGACACGTCAAAAACAGATTTTGGCTTTAGCGCAGATTTTGATTCAGCCGACTGATATTTTATTACTTGATGAACCTTTACTTTTGCCTTACAATTTTGACGATGAAACAACAGCTTATACTGGTACTTTGATTGTGACTGGTAATTTTGATGAGCGATTATTTGACCATGTAATTCATTTAACTGACGAATCAACTGAAATTCCTAATGTCAAGTTGACGCGAAAAATCAATCCTCACAAGAAGATTCTTTCTGTTCATAATTTGATTGAAGATTTGTCTTTTGTCATCTATGAGGGCGAAAAAGTTGCGCTTTCGATTGAATCTGATGTCCCACTTGCTGATATGTTGACTGGTTTTTTGCCAACAACTTCTGGTGAAGTGTATTTTTACTACGAAGCGATTGGTAACATGGAAATGAAGCGACTCGCTCGAAGAATTGGTTATGTCATGGCAAATCCTGCGGATATGATTTTTGTTAATCGTGTCTCAGAATATCATATTCCAGACGATTTACTAACGCTTTGTGGCCTTGAAACACTCAAGAATAAGAAAATAAGCGAGCTGACTTTCCGCCAAAAACGCTTATTTACAATTGCCACTATATTGATGTTAAAAACGCCGATTGTTATTTTTGATCAACCAGATTTTGCCTATTTCCCTGAGATTTTGGCTTATCTTGACCAAAAAGGGGTCAGCATTATTGCCTTGACTGAAAATGCTAAAATCATTGATTTAATGGATAGACAGGAGGTTTTCTAATTCCATGACAAAACGACTCCTTACACCCTTGAGTAAATTTATCGTTTTTATCTTGACAATGATAGCTGCTTTAATCACAAATGACACACGATTCTTAGCGATTTTTGCAATGATTTCTTTCGTTTTTTATCGGCTCTCTAAACTTAAATATCATCCAATTTTAATCTTGCTAATTTTTAGTCATTTGACAATTCTTTTTGTGCTCAATCCCGATTATGGCACGCAACTTTATGATTATAGTATTACTTGGATCGATGAATTTAGTCTGCAAGAAATGCTGTATTTGTTAAATATTTTATTAAAAGATGTAATCATTCTCAACTTTTTCCAGATTTTTTTCCTAACCAGTCAGCCTGTTGAAGTCGCAGCTACATTGAATCAAGTTGGTTTTTCCTATCGAATTGCCTATCAAATCAGTCAGAAATTGAGTTTTTTTTCAAACCTCAAATCAGATCTCGTTAAGTTACAAAATGCTGCTGCTGTGCAATACATTGAGATTTCAAAATTTAAACTTGTCACATTTTTGCTACAAGCAAAACACAAGAAAACCGCTGCTGCTCGCCATTTCGGAAAAAAAACAAAACGCACCTGGTATATCACGCGCAAGCTTGGAAAACTTGATCATCTCGCCATATTATTTGCGGCGCTTACTGTTTTAATCAGCATTGGTTTGATTTTCGTCAACGGCTCACGACTTTGGAATCCGTTTAGATAGGAGATGTTATGACATTAAAACTTGGTGTTATTGGTACAGGCTGGATTTCTCGCGCTTTTATTGATGCAGCGTTACTTTCAAAAAAGTATGATTTCACGGCAATTTACACACGAGATTTGGCAAACGGTGTTACTTTTACAGAAGATTTTGAACATGTTGCCATTTTCAATGATTTGGAAGAATTTGTCAAAACTGAGCTTGACGTGATTTATATCGCAAGCCCTAACGCTCTGCATTTTGAGCAAGCCAAAACAGCAATTTTAGCGGGGAAAAATGTGATTGTGGAGAAACCCGCTTTCTCAAATCCTGATGAATTTGAAGCAATTGTTCAGCTTTCAATCAAGCAACATGTTCTCTTTTTTGAGGCGGCAAAACATCTTCATGAACCGTCATGTGACATCATTCGTGAATTTTTGAGCGACAAAACAATTATCGGGGCAGACTTTACATTTGCCAAATACTCATCGAAAATGCCTGCTCTTCTTGAAGGCGACCTGCCAAATAAGTTCAACAAATCCTTTAGTGGCGGTCTTTTAGCTGACCTCGGTGTCTACCTCTTATACGCCGCACATGCCTTTTTCGGTAAGCCAATTTATGCAGATTATACAGCAACTATGCTTGAGTCTGGTGTCGATATATCTGGAATTGGTGTACTGTCTTACGAAACTTTTAAAGTCGCTATTAAAACTGGTGGCAACTATACCTCTTACTTGCCAAATGAGATTTATACAACTGACGGCACCTTGACAATTGATAATATCAGCACACCAACGCTTGCCTTTTTTACTGATTTATCTGGTAACAAGACGCCATTAAACTTGAAATCACAACCACAAAACATGCTTGAAGAGGCACAAGATTTTGCGGCTATCTTAGACAATCCAAACTCACGTGAGAATTTTGAACACTATGAGGAATGGATTAATATCGCGCGCGACGTAGCTGAAACAAGCTATGCCATGCGCCTGAAAGCAGGAATAATTTATGATGCTGACCAAAAATAACCTTCCCAAAGTTTGGGCGGAGAGTTTAGAGCACTTACAAGATTTTACAGCTGTCCAAACTGAAAGTTTTCCCCCCATTTCACAAGGAAAAAATGTTCTTGCGACCAGTCCGACTGGCACTGGTAAAACTTTTGCCTATCTTTTTCCCTTATTACCCAAAATCAAAAAAGGGCATGGTCAGCAACTGCTGATTTTAGCGCCAAATAGTGAGCTTGCTGGACAGATTCTTGAAGTTGTCAAAAATCTTGCAATACCGCTTGGTTTATCGGCAAATCTGATTATTTCTGGGGCTAGCATCAAACGCCAAATTGAACGTATCAAAAAAGCGCCTGAAATTCTCGTCGCAACGCCTGGGCGTGCGCTTGAGCTGGTCAAGGATAAGAAACTCAAGATGACAGCAATCAACACAATTGTGCTAGACGAAGTTGACAATCTGATTGAGGACTCCCAATGGCGCTTTGTTAAACCGATTATCACGCGCACGCCTAAGGACTATCAATTTGTAGCTGTTTCTGCTACGGCTCACGATATTTTTGACAAGATGAGCGATTTTGCAACAAATTTGGTTGAAGTCAATATCACAGAAAACAAATCACAAGTCGCACATTTTTTCGTCAAGGTTGAAAATCGACGCAAAATTGATTTTCTCCGCCAACTGGCACACCTACCTGATATGCGTGGTCTCGTTTTTTTCAATCGCTTGGAAGATTTGGGAAATGCTGAGCAGAAATTGCAGTATCAAGATATTGCGGCGCATTCACTTGCTAGCGACATCAGTGGGCGTTTTCGCAAAGAATTGATTGAACGTTTTAAAAATGGACAGATTACTTTACTCCTTGCCACCGATATTGCGGCACGCGGACTTGATATTGACGACTTAGATTACGTGATCAATTTCGACATTCCTGTCAATATTGAAAGCTATACGCACCGTACTGGGCGAACTGGACGCATGGGAAAAAAAGGCACGGTCATTAATATTGTCACAAATACATTTGACGAAAAAGACGTCAAAAAATACCATAAACAGACTGAAAAAATGCTCAAAGCTGGGCAATTTATTGAAAAAAAATGATATAATAATAGGTGGCAATAAATTCTCGCCACCAAGTTTGTCCCTCTAGTATAACGGATATTACGAGCCCCTCCTAAGGGTTTGATGCTGGTTCGATTCCGGCGGGGGACATTGAAAATGATGATAATTGCTCACTTGGCAATTATCGGAAAAGTGTTGGGGTATAATTCAGTCATAACTTGGATTGCTAATTTTAGGCTCTATAATAAATCGTGTGGGAAAAATTCCCAGACGATTTTTTTGCAAAAAAAAATCCTTCCTTCTATAATGTGAGTTACTAAGCAACACAAAAGAAAGGAAAGACATGTTTAATTATATCCTAAGTAAGTA
>NZ_BLLI01000018.1 GCF_011170085.1 Pseudolactococcus hodotermopsidis
GGCAGACTATACTGGTTCAGTGACATTTACCAAAACAGTTGATGCACTAGGTAATGTGACGTACAGTTCAAGCTCAGAAACGCTTGGTTATCAAGCTATTCCGACTTTGAAAGGTTATGATGTTATCGCAACACCAGTTGGTGTTTCTGAAAATTCTACTGTGAATTTCTATTCTGATGATATTGAGTTGAGTGTTATCTATAAAAAGCAAGCACCGACCATTACTGAAGAAACAGTGACTAAGACTGTCCATTACATTGATGAAACTGGTAAGCAAATTGCGCCAGACCACACTGTGTCTGTAACACTTACTAAATCAGTTGATGCCGTGACAGATGAAGTGACTTATACGCCAGTTGATGCCCATCTAGCAGGTCAGAATGCCCCAACAGTACCAGGTTATGTTGTCCAAACTGTCCCAGATGGTGCACAATCTGATTCTATCGTCAACTATGGCGACGAGAATATTGAGCTGAATGTTGTTTATAAAAAACAAGAATCAACTGATGAAATTCGAGATGTTATCAAAACGATTCACTATGTTGATGAAGCTGGTAATGAACTTGTGGCAGACTATACTGGTTCAGTGACATTTACCAAAACAGTTGATGCACTAGGTAATGTGACGTACAGTTCAAGCTCAGAAACGCTTGGTTATCAAGCTATTCCGACTTTGAAAGGTTATGATGTTATCGCAACACCAGTTGGTGTTTCTGAAAATTCTACTGTGAATTTCTATTCTGATAATATTGAGTTGAGTGTTATCTATAAAAAGCAAGCACCGACCATTACTGAAGAAACAGTGACTAAGACTGTCCATTACATTGATGAAACTGGTAAGCAAATTGCACCAGACCATACTGTGTCTGTAACACTTACTAAATCAGTTGATGCCGTGACAGATGAAGTGACTTATACGCCAGTTGATGCCCATCTAGCAGGTCAAACTAATCCTAAAATCAAAGGTTATACTGTCAAAACAAATCCGAAAGGTGCGGAAGCTGATTCTGTGGTTGCATTTGGTGATGGCGATATTGAGCTGACAGTTGTCTATAAAAAACAAGCACCGATTATTACTAAAGATACAGTGACTAAAACTGTTCATTACGTTGATGAAAATGGTAAACAAATCGCACCTGATTATACCGTGTCTGTAACGTTTACTAAGTCAGTTGATCCAGTGACAGGCGAAATAAGCTACACGCAAGTTGACGTAAAATTAGCAGGACAACCTGCTCCAACGGTGTCAGGTTACATCGCAAAAACTGTCCCAGATGGTGCACAATCTGATTCTATCGTCAATTATGGCGACAAGGATATTGAGCTGACAGTGATTTATGCCAAAGAAGTGACTATACCGAATATACCTAATACTGGTACTACTGATAAAACTACTAAAACTACGCAAAATGCTACTAATAATAAGCAAACTATCTTGCCAAATACTGCGATTGAAAATGCTTTTTATAGTATAGCTATGGGACTTTTCATGGTTATCATGGCAGCATTAGCTTTGATTAAACGCAGAGAAGTTAGATCATAATTTTTGACAAGTTTTTCTCCATCTGAGTCTTTCATTTTCCATTAAAACATGATAAAATGGATAAATAGTAATTTTTTAGAAAATTCAATCGAAAGCAAAAGGTTTGTAAACCGAAATTAGAGGATAAAATCACATGTCAAAAGAATACGTTGTTGCAGTTGTTGGTGCTACGGGCGCGGTTGGGAGTCGCATGATTCAAATGCTTGAGGAATCGACCCTGCCAATCAAGGAAATTCGCCTCCTTGCGACAATTCGCTCAGCTGGTAAAGTTTTGCAGTTCAAAAATCAAGATGTTACAGTCCTTGAGACGACCGAAAATTCCTTTGATGGCGTTGATATTGCGCTCTTTTCGGCGGGCGGTGGCGTTTCTGCCAAGTTCGCCCCATACGCCGTCAAAGCGGGTGCGGTGGTTGTTGATAACACCTCGCATTTTCGGCAAAACCCTGACGTGCCACTGGTTGTGCCAGAGGTTAATGCTCATGCGCTAGACGCGCACAATGGTATCATCGCCTGTCCGAATTGTTCGACGATTCAGATGATGGTAGCGCTCGAACCTATCCGCAAACAGTTTGGGTTAGAACGCATTATTGTCTCAACCTATCAAGCAGTGTCTGGTGCTGGCGCAAAAGCCATTGCCGAGACAGAACGTGAAATCAAGGAAGTTGTCAATGATAAAGTTGACCCTAAAGACGTTCACGCAGATATTTTACCAGCTAGTAGTGACAAAAAACATTACCCAATCGCTTTTAATGCGCTCCCACAAATTGACGTTTTCACTGATAATGATTATACTTATGAAGAGATGAAAATGACCAATGAAACCAAAAAAATCATGGCTGATGACAAGATTGCGGTTTCAGCAACATGTGTACGGATTCCGGTTATTCTCTCACATTCAGAGTCGATTTACATTGAAACGAAAGAAGTTGCGCCGATTGACCAAGTGAAGGCAGCGATTGCGAACTTTCAAGGCGCTGTTTTGGAGGATGAGCCAAGTCAGCAAATTTATCCGCAAGCGGTCAATGCTGCTGGTCGTCGTGAGACCTTTGTCGGTCGGATTCGTAAAGATTTGGATGCCGAAAAAGGCATTCACATGTGGGTCGTTTCGGATAATTTGCTCAAGGGTGCTGCATGGAACTCAGTTCAAATCGCTGAAACCTTGCACGAACGTGGCTTAGTCCGCGCGACTGAAGAGTTGAAATTTGAACTTAAATAAACTCATAAATACTATTTCCCCACGGAAGTAGTATTTTTTTATAAATTTTAACTACTATGCTTTACGGCGACATTGGTCGGAAAAGTTGCTAGCATTATTGAAAAGGAAACTGGAGAAGAGTAAATGAAAACAGAAAGTACAGCGTTTTTGATTGCTGAAAATAATGTGTTGAAATCGTGTTTGAATGCTGAAAATAAAGCCTATTTTGAGAAGATTATCTCGTATATGCGTGCTATTTCCTTGCTCAAAAATGAGCTAGAAATTGAAAATATTTTGCTGAATTTGTTGAAAGATTTGTTGGTCGCACAGGAAAATGGCGAGAGCGCACTTGCTTATTTTGGTAAAAATCCGCAAGAAATGTGTGAGGGTCTGATTGAGAATATTGGCAAAAGGTCATTTAAAGAAACGCTAACATCATTGCTTGCCATATCTGGCGGTTATCTACTGATAACACTCTTTTTGGGGCTGTTCATGCTAATCTAACAATTAATTTATGTCAACTCATTTT
Organism: Pseudolactococcus hodotermopsidis; assembly: GCF_011170085.1. GTDB lineage: Bacteria > Bacillota > Bacilli > Lactobacillales > Streptococcaceae > Pseudolactococcus > Pseudolactococcus hodotermopsidis. The sequence goes on from NZ_BLLI01000018.1 coordinate 3,268, forward strand.
GGCAATCGTTTTTGTCCCAATCCTCATTTGGACCGTTTTCTCTTTTATGAAAAAAGACGCTTTTAAGGGCATCTCTAAAAACTGATTTTTCAAAATTTTAGATAGATTTTTTAATCGCAAGAAAATTCGACGACGGCTTGTGACTGCGCAATGCTCGTCACAGGTAAACACGTGCTGGTGCACATGTACTTTCTGTGGCGAGTAATCGCAGCCACAAGGCTAGGAGGATTGACGTAGGATTTGGAAAATCTAGCACATCTTTTCCTGTTAGCGATTTTATGAGCTAACAAAATTTGGGAAATCTGAGTTTTTAGAGATGCCCTTAAACATAAAAAAAGGCTCAAAATTAAGAATTTACTTCCCTTGATGTTTATTTATATGACATTCATCTTGACAATCGTGTTATTGGAACGCTTTGCCAAAAATCTCCTTGTGGTAACCGTGCCGCAACCTTATGATTTGATTTTGATTATTTCACTGACAATCATACTTGTTATTTTAGGAATCATTTTAAAAACGAGTTTGTTAAAAGAATTTATCCCACTAGCAGTTGTGATGACAAGCCTTGCGCTAATTGCTCGGACACCATTTGGCGAAAACATCATTGCCTATTTTAAGGAATCTGAAATGAAAACACTTGTCGGATCGCTACTTGTTGACGCAGTGGCGATGATTAGTCTGACACTACCATTTGCTCTCCAGAGTATACGTGAGAAAAAATTAGTGAAGAGGAAAACACAGATGAAAAAATTTAAAATAAGTCTTTAAACATCAGTAAAAATATGCTATACTTGAGTTAATTAGAGGTTGCAGATGCGAAAAATGATAATTGAGTGGTGGACACAACGACATTATCAGGCGGCGCAGTTGCCGAAAGGGAGATTTACCACAAAAATCTTGCCTTGGGTCGTTAGGTTAAAGCCTGCGAACTGTCTTTTGCTATTATTTAGCAAGAGGTGAGCTAATCAAATCATAAAATTTGACTAACTGACAGCCTTTGATTCTTAAAAATAAGGCTGTTTTTTATAGGGCATCTCTAAAAACTGCTCCTGCGATTACTCGTCGCAAAATGAGTTGCTCCTGCGATTACTTGTCGCAAAAAGATTTGCTTTTGTTCATTTTTAGATAAAATTTTCTTAGGCTAGGAAATTCGACGAAGGCTTGCTCCTGCGCAATGCTCGTCGCAGAAAGTGCGTGTGCTCCTGCGCAATGCTCGTCGCAGAATGTGCGTGTGCTCCTGCGCAATGCTCGTCGCAGAAAGTGCGTGTGCTCCTGCGCAATGCTCGTCGCAGAAAGTGCGTGTGCTCCAGCGCAATGCTCGTCGCAGAAAGTGCGTGTGCTCCAGCGCAATGCTCGTCGCAGAAAGTGCGTGTGCTCCTGCGCAATGCTCGTCGCAGAAAGATTTTGCTGGTGCACAAGCACTTTCTGTAGCGAGTAATCGCAGCTACAAGTCAAGGAAGATTGACGACGACTAAGGAAAGATAGCAATTTTTTCATGCACCGAGTAACCGCAGGTGCACATCTTTTTTCTGTTAGCGATTTTATGAGCTAACAAAAATGGGCGAATCTGAGTTTTTAGAGATGCCCTATAGATTAAAACCATGATACTTAAAAGCGAAGCGCCAAAGGCGCAAACTTTCTTAGAAATTAGCTTGAAGTTCAAATAAAGGAGAAGATATGACAATCGAACAGCTCAAAAAGGCGCAAATTATCACTGCTCTGGTCACACCGTTCAAGAAAAATGGCGACATCAATTTTGCAGTTTTGCCAAAACTTATCGAACATTTGCTGTCGCATCACACGGACGGTCTTGTTTTGGCGGGGACAACAGGCGAATCGCCAACTTTGACCCATGATGAAGAACTCGAACTTTTTCGTGTTGTTCAAGAAATTGTCAAGGGGCGTGTGCCATTGATTGCTGGTATCGGGACAAATGACACACGTGATTCTATCATTTTCACGCAAGAAGTGGCGGCGTTTGGTGGTTTTGCGGCGGGACTTGCGGTCGTGCCTTACTATAACAAACCGAGTCAAGAGGGGTTGTTTCAGCATTTTACAGCGATTGCGAATGCGTCAACCTTGCCTATTATTCTGTATAATGTGCCAAGTCGCACGGCTGCACAACTAACGCCGGAAACGACGCTCCGCCTAGCTCAGCACCCCAATATTATTGCCATTAAAGAGTGTACAGGTGTTGAAAATCTGGCTTGTCTGATTGAGCATGCGCCTAGTGATTTCCTGATTTATACAGGCGAGGACGGCTTGGCTTTTCATGCCAAGGCTTTAGGCGCTAAAGGCGTGATTTCGGTGGCTGCGCACACCAATGGCACTGACTTTTATGACATGTTTGAAAAACTAGATAAGGGAGACATTCAAGGCGCAGCCAAAATACAACGTCAACTTTTGCCAAAAATCAATGCTTTATTTTCATTGCCTAGCCCCGCCCCACTTAAAGCCGTTCTCAATCATCTGGGATTTGAGGTCGGACCATTAAGATTGCCACTTGTGGCAGCAACGTCATCTGAGACCAAAACCATTCTTCAAAAACTAGATTTGATATAATCGCTAAAAAATGGTACACTAATAGTAAGTGTAACTGTACAAGATAAGTCGGAGCTGCACAGTTCCGACTTTTTGAATTGCAAGAAAAATTATTGGAGAAAATTTAATGAGTCATGTGAAAATTACGGCGCTTGGTGGCGTGCGCGAGTTTGGTAAAAATATGTATGTTGTTGAGGTTGATGAGGTTATCTTTGTTTTGGATGCTGGCTTGAAATATCCTGAGACGGAGATGCTGGGGGTTGATTTTGTCATCCCTGATTTGACCTATTTGCTTGAAAATGCTGATCGTGTGGCAGGAATTTTCTTGACTCACGGTCATCCTGATTCGATTGGTGCTTTGCCTTATCTTTTAGCTGAGGTTGAAGTGCCTGTTTTTGGTAGTCAATTGACGATTGAACTTGCTAAAATCAATGTCAAAGGTTTTGATGGTAGCAAGAAATTTGATGATTTCCATATTGTTGACGAAACGACTGAGATTGATTTTGGAACAGCTGTGATTTCATTTTTCTCAACAACACATACCATTCCTGAAAGTTTAGGAATTGTTGTGGGAACGCCTGATGGCAATATCGTTTATACAGGAGATTTCAAGTTTGACCCAGCAGTTGGCGAAGGGTACAAGACCAATATCAGTCGTTTGGCTGAAATTTCGTCGCAAGGTGTTTTGGCGTTACTGAGCGAATCGGCAAACGCCTTGTCTAGCGTGCAATCTGCTAGTGAACCTGAAATTTCTGATAAGATTTTTGATACAATTGCGGATTGGGAGGGGCGCGTGATTATTGCCTCAACTGCTGCTAATTTGGCGCGGATTCAACAAGTGATTGACAGCGCAATCAAAGTCGGGCGTCATATTGCTTTCACGGGGCATGACTTGGATCAAATTGTCAAAACGGCGCGTGCGCTTGGTAAACTTCGCATTGACGATGATAAGATGATTATCAAGCCACAAGAAATCAAGAATTTTGAGGATAGCGAGCTTCTGATTTTGGAAACTGGGCGCATGGGTGAACCTTTGAAAACTTTGGCGGATATGGCGACTGGTCGTCATCGTTGGGTTAAAATCAAGGACGGCGACTTGGTTTATACGGTCACAAGTCCAACGATTGCCTATGAAACAGTTGTTGCGAAAACTGAGAACATTGTCTATCGTGCAGGTGGTATCATGAGAATGTTGTCAAGTGAGCTTAAAGTTTCGGGTCATGCTAATTCTCGCGATTTGCAGTTTTTACTAGACATTTTGCGCCCTAAAAATCTAGTGCCGGTTCAAGGCGAGTATCGTGAGTTGCAAGCGCATGCCGAACATGCCATGGCAGTTGGTATGTTACCTGAAAATATCTTCCTTGCCAAACGTGGCGAAGTGATTACTTTTGATGACAATGGTAACTTAGAACCAAACGGCGTTGTTCCTGCGGAAAACGTGATGATTGATGGCTCAGGTGTTGGTGATATTGGAAATATTGTCTTACGTGACCGTAAAATTCTCAGCGAAGAAGGTATTTTTATCGCAGTTATTACGATTTCTAAGCATGATAAAAAAATCATCAGCAAAACAAAAGTGCATACACGTGGCTTTGTTTATGTGAAAAATTCGCGTGATTTGATGAAAGAAGCAGCACTCAAAGTTGATGAAAAAGTCACACAGTATTTGGCTGGCGATAGCTTTGATTGGGCGGAAATCAAATCTGAAATTCGTGATGTTTTAGGTAAATTTCTCTTTGATCAAACCAAACGTCGTCCAGTTGTTTTGCCAGTTGTCATGGAAGTCCGCCAAAATGATTATCGCCAAAAACGTCATCCCAAACCTAAGAAAAAAGTGTCTAGTAATTAAGTCCAAATCTCTGAGAAATCGGAGATTTTTGTATTCTCTCTAACCTAAACCCCTAAAAATTTGATATAATAATATCAGAACCCTTTAACTCGTCCAGAGAGACGGCAAGGTAAAATGAACGGATTTAATCATTTTCTTGCCATTTTAGGTAAGGATTTTTTACATAAAAATAAAAGCATGATACCAAAGCGATGCGACATAGTCGCAAACTTTCGTAGAAAATTAGCTTGAAGTTCAAATAAAGGAGAGATTATGTCAAAAACAAAAGAAATTATTGATGAAGTGACGATGAAACGTGCGATTACACGAATTACCTATGAAATCATTGAGCGCAATAAAGAGCTTGATAAGTTGGTTATCGTTGGCATTAAAACACGTGGTGTTTATATTGCCAAGCGGATTCAAGAACGCCTTAAACAGCTGGAAAATATTGCTATTCCGCTCGGCGAGTTGGACACAAAACCTTTTCGTGATGATGTTAAGACAGATGAAAACACGACAGAGATTCCTGTTTCAGTCACTGATCGTGACATTATCCTAGTGGATGATGTTCTCTACACAGGTCGGACGATTCGTGCGGCGATTGATGGTTTGGTGGCGCTTGGTCGACCGTCAAAAGTGAGTTTGGCGGTTCTTGTTGACCGTGGTCATCGTGAGTTGCCGATTCGTGCGGATTATGTTGGGAAGAATATTCCGACAGCTAAAAATGAAGAAATTATTGTGCATGTTGCTGAAATTGATGGTTCTGACAGCATTCTCATCAAGAAAGAGGATTAAATGACGACTTCTAAAAAAGATGTGATTTATGATGTTCATGATAAACCGCCAATTGGTATGTGGATTGGGCTGTCTTTTCAACATCTCTTTGCCATGTTTGGTGCGACTGTTTTGGTGCCAATTTTGGTTGGGATTGATCCGTCGATTGCACTATTTTCCAGTGGTCTAGGTACTTTGGCGCATTTGTCGGTGACCAAGTACAAAATTCCTGCTTACATGGGGTCGAGTTTTGCCTACATTCTTGCCATGCAAAGTCTGATGAAATCTGATGGCATTGCGGCGGTTGCCCAAGGTGCAGTGGTAGGTGGTCTGGTTTATTTACTTGTCGCACTTATTGTCAAGTTTGTTGGTAAGGCTTGGATTGATAAGGTTTTGCCGCCAATTGTTGTCGCTCCGATTGTCATGGTGATTGGGCTTAGCCTTGCGGGGACTGCGGTCAATGATGCCATGAATAAAAATGGTGACTACAATTTGACGTTTTTGCTGATTGCGCTTGTGACTTTGTTCGCCGTTCTTGCCTTTAATATGTTTGGTAAGGGCTTGACAAGCCTGATTCCCATTTTGCTCGGCATTATCGTGGGTTATAGCTTCACGCTGATTGTTCAGCAAATCACTGGCACGCCGATTATTACCTTTGATGAGATTAGCGCTAGTCACTGGTTTAGCGTGCCGAGCTTTGACATTATGTTCGTTGATTATAGCTTTAAACTTTATCCGTCGGCGATTTTGACCATGGCACCGATTGCTTTTGTGACCATGACCGAACATTTCGGTCATGTTATGGTGCTGAACTCGCTGACAGGAAATGACTATTTTAAAGACCCAGGACTTGAGCGCACCCTAACTGGAGATGGTGTAGCGCAGATGATTGCGGGAGTCTTTGGCGCACCGCCAGTGACTTCTTACGGTGAAAATATCGGTGTAATGGCGATTACCAAAATTCACTCAGTTTATGTGATTGCAGGCGCTGCTGTATTTGCAGTTGTGCTAAGCTTTATTGGAAAAATTACCGCTGTCATTCATTCTATTCCAACACCAGTTATCGGTGGCGTGTCAATTGCACTCTTTGGCGTGATTGCCTCAAGTGGTCTGAAAATTTTGGTTGAAAATAAAGTCGATTTTGATGATAAACGCAATCTTTTGATTGCTAGTGTGATTCTCGTTTCGGGAATTGGTGGCTTGACTTTAAATATTGCGGGCATTTCAATTTCTGGTGTTGCTTTTTCAACGATTTTAGGCATTGCTATGCACTTGATTTTGCCAAAAACGACTGATTAAATTTGATACATACAAAACGTAAAAAATATTTGAAAATTGACAAAAATTTTGATATAATAGGTCAAATGAATAAAAAATCCTTTAAAAACAGTCCTGTGAGGCTGTGAAGGTTGACCACGTATCCGTGCGTTTTTTGGCGCACTCTTATCAATGGCTGCCTTTAAGGTAGCCATTTTTTGCGTGAGACGTGCGATGAGCATCGTTAGTCTTCAACTCACAACCCTAAGGTTGCACTGTTTCGACTGCCTTGTCCTCACACGTCTCACGCAAAAAAAATCTAATGTGAGACGTGCGATGAGCATCGTTAGTCTTCAACTCACAACTCCAAGGTTGCATCGTTTCGACTGCCTTGTCCTCACACGTCTCACGCAAAAAATCTAATGTGAGATGTGTAATGAGCATCGTTAGTCTTCAACTCACAACCCCAAGGTTGCATCGTTTCGACTGCCTTGTCCTCACACGTCTCACGCAAAAAATCTAATGTGAGATGTGCGATGAACTCACACAAAGAATCTTTAAAATGTGAAAGGAAAGCTATTTTGACAATTTCACCAGACGGTATCGTGTCTATCAAACATTTAACGAGCATGGAGTTGCTAAGTAATGATGAGGTGCTGGGCTTGATTAAGCGCGCTCAAGACTTTAAGTATCAGCGTGTCACACCTGAGTTTAAACGGCAGTTTTTCGTGGCGAATCTTTTTTTTGAAAATTCAACGCGAACGCACAAATCTTTTGAAGTTGCGGAGAAAAAACTCGGACTTGATGTGATTGAATTTGACGCGTCAACCAGTTCAGTCAATAAAGGCGAGACTTTATATGACACGATTTTGACCATGAGTGCGATTGGCGTTGATATTTGTGTCATTCGTCACACGGACGAGCATTATTATCAAGAGCTGGTTGATAGTCGGACGATTCAGTCGGCGATTGTCAATGGTGGCGATGGTTCGGGTCAACATCCGAGTCAGTCTTTGCTTGATTTATTGACGATTTATGAAGAATTTGGGCATTTTGATGGTCTTAAAATCATGATTTCGGGTGATATTACGCATAGTCGGGTTGCCAAGTCAAATATGCAGATGTTGAAACGTCTGGGTGCTGAGATTTATTTCACAGGGCCTGAGAGTTGGTACTCTGATGAGTTTGATGTTTATGGTCATTATGTGAATTTGGATGATATGATTGATAAGGTAGATGTTGTGATGTTACTTCGGGTACAGCATGAGAGACATGACTCTGGCGAAACATTTTCAAAAGCCGACTATCATGCCAAATACGGCTTGACACATGCGAGATATGCGCAGATGGGAGCGTCGGCAATCATCATGCACCCAGCGCCAGTCAATCGTGGCGTGGAAATCGCCAGTGACTTGGTTGAGGCACCAAAATCGCGAATTGTGGCGCAGATGACCAATGGCGTGTTCGTGCGCATGGCGATTCTGGAAGCAATTTTGAACGGTAAGGCATAAGCAAATATGAAAGAGGAAAGTATGAAAAGACTTTTAATATTAGAAGACGGTACGATTTTTGAGGGCGAGGCTTTCGGTGCGGACGTTGATGTGACGGGCGAAGTGGTCTTTAACACGGGCATGACGGGCTATCAAGAGTCGATTACTGACCAATCTTACAATGGTCAAATTCTGACTTTTACTTATCCCTTGGTTGGTAATTATGGGATTAATCGTGATGATTATGAGTCGATTATCCCGACTTGTAAGGGTGTTGTTGTGCGAGAAAATGCGCGTTTGGCGAGTAATTGGCGCAATCAGCTGTCGCTTGATGAATTTTTGCAACGGAAAAATATTCCCGGCATTTCTGGCATTGACACGCGTGCTTTGACACGAATTATCCGTCATCATGGTACGATGAAAGCGACTTTGGCAAATCCAGTTGACGAGCTCAAACATATGCAAGACCAGCTCCGTGCGACTGTTTTGCCGACCAATCAAGTCGAGCAAGTCTCAACGATGACGGCTTATCCGAGTCCTGGCACGGGGCGCAATATCGTTGTTGTCGATTTCGGTCTCAAACACTCGATTTTGCGCGAACTCTCTAAGCGCGAGTGCAATCTGACGATTGTGCCGTATACGATTACGGCTGAGGAAATCATTGACATGAACCCTGACGGTGTTATGTTGACCAATGGTCCTGGCGACCCGACTGATGTACCGCAAGCGCTTGATATGATTCGTGGCATTCAAGACAAGTTTCCGATTTTCGGCATTTGTCTCGGTCATCAGCTGTTTGCTATGGCAAATGGTGCGACAACGAGCAAGATGAAATTTGGTCATCGCGGGTTCAACCACGCTGTACGTGAAATTGCGACTGGGCGTGTTGATTTTACCTCGCAAAATCACGGTTATGCGGTGGATGCGACTTCAATTGATAAAACGGATCTCATGATTACGCACATTGAAATCAACGATAAATCCGTTGAGGGTGTACGCCACAAGTATCTCCCAGCCTTTTCTGTGCAATTTCACCCAGACGCAGCCCCAGGTCCGCATGATGCGGCTTATCTGTTCGATGAGTTTATGGAGATGATTGATGCATGTAAGGAAGAACAAGTGTGATTTATGGCTGAACAGTTGATTATTTTAGGTAATGGGTTTGATTTGCGGCGTGATTTGAAATCTTCTTATGCTGATTTTTATAGGGATAGATATGAGAGTCAGCTTTATAAGGATAAAATTGGCTATTTGAAATCTGTTAATGGTGAAAAGTTCGAGAATTTAGATTTTGATTTGAATATTTGGGATATTATTCTTTGTGAAATTGAAGAGGTAAGAAACGCTTACTGGAAAGATATTGAGGAAGTTATTAGAAAATATGTCATAATGAGTGATCCAGAGATAGTAGAGGCAATTAATGTTGGTTTAAACAATGGAGGTAGAGATCAAATTCTGGAGAGATTTGATTTTCGTGCTAGGGAAAGGATTTTTATTGAAGCTCCAAATGGTGATTTACACTCATCTGACAAAGAAGATTTTTTTGAATTGTTTGACGAAAATTTCAGTTTTAGTAATTTTTTCGATTTTCTAATGACAGAACTTAAAAAATTTGAAAAAGAATTTGCTAAGTATTTATTTAATCAATGTAGTGGAAAATATAGTGAATATTATGCTATCATGTCTACCATTATTTTGAGTAAAATAATAGAGTTCGATACTGATAACAAAATATTTGATACAAAAGTTATTTCTTTTAATTATACTTCTCCTTTTAATGCAAACAACAGCATTTATCAATTAAAAGATGAATCTCAAATAGAAATTCAAAAAATTCAAAATGTTCATGGCAGATTACCACATGATATAGTCTTTGGTATTGATAGAAATGCTGAAAATGAAACTCTACCACCTCAAGCTCTTCCTTTCACTAAAACTTATCGCTCCTTATCTGTTGGGCAATCAAATCATCAGATAAAACTATTCTCAAAAGATACTAAAATAATCAAATTTTACGGTCATTCTTTAGGAGAAATGGATTATACATATTTCAAAGTTATTTTTGATAGCGTTGATTTAGTCAATGGCATTGTTCAACTAATTTTCTTTTTCAGTCTATATAATAAACATAAAGATAAAGAAAATACTGAAGCAGAAGATAATGAAATCAGAGAAGAAAACTACAAACGTATAGACAACTTAATCCGAAGATATGAAGATGAAACAATGAGTAAAGACAGCGATGTTTTATTACACAAACTCAGACTAGAAGGTCGCTTGTTATTACTTGAAGAAGGGTCTTACTGGTAACGAAAACGAGGAGAAGAAAATGCCAAAACGTAACGATATAAAAAAAATAATGGTCATCGGATCTGGTCCCATCATCATCGGACAAGCAGCAGAATTTGACTATGCGGGAACGCAAGCCTGTCTTGCCTTGAAAGAGGAGGGATATAGTGTTGTCCTTGTCAATTCAAATCCTGCGACGATTATGACTGACCGTGAGATTGCGGATAAGGTTTATATTGAGCCTATCACGCTTGAATTTGTCACACGCATTTTGCGTAAAGAACGCCCCGATGCATTGTTGCCAACGCTTGGCGGTCAAACTGGGTTGAATATGGCAATGGAGTTGTCAAAAACAGGTATTTTGGACGAGTTGCATGTCGAACTCCTTGGCACCAAGCTCACTGCCATTGACCAAGCTGAAGATCGCGATTTGTTCAAGCAACTTATGGAGGAGCTGGCGCAGCCGATTCCCGAGTCTGAGATTGTTAATACCGTTGATGAGGCGGTAACTTTTGCTAGCAAAATCGGCTATCCGATTATCGTGCGCCCCGCTTTTACCCTTGGTGGCACGGGCGGCGGTATGTGTGACAATGAAGAAGAACTGCGTGAGACGGCTGAAAATGGGCTTAAACTATCGCCTGTCACGCAGTGTTTGATTGAGAAATCAATCGCTGGTTTCAAGGAAATCGAGTACGAAGTCATGCGTGATGCGACAGACAATGCTATTGTGGTTTGTAACATGGAAAATTTTGACCCAGTTGGCATTCATACAGGCGATTCGATTGTTTTTGCGCCAAGTCAAACGCTCAGCGATATTGAATATCAGTTGCTCCGTGATGCGTCGTTGAAAATTATTCGTGCGCTTAAAATCGAGGGTGGTTGTAATGTTCAGCTCGCCCTTGACCCTAATAGTTTTAATTACTATGTTATCGAAGTCAATCCGCGTGTCTCTCGTTCATCAGCCTTGGCCTCCAAAGCGACTGGCTATCCAATTGCCAAATTAGCGGCGAAAATCGCTGTCGGCTTAACCCTTGATGAGATGATTAACCCAGTCACAGGGACGACTTACGCCATGTTTGAGCCAGCGCTTGACTATGTTGTGTCGAAAATTCCGCGTTTTCCATTTGACAAATTCGAGTCGGGCGAACGCCGTCTTGGCACGCAGATGAAAGCGACTGGCGAGGTCATGGCGATTGGGCGCAATATTGAGGAATCATTTCTCAAAGCCGTTCGGTCGCTTGAAGTCGGCGTTTATCATAATGAAATGCCAGAACTTGCTGATGTGACTGACGATGCCTTGGTTGAGAAAATTGTCAAGGCGCAAGATGACCGACTTTTCTACTTATCTGAGGCGATTCGCCGTGGCTACACGATTGAAGAATTGCACAGCTTGACTAAAATTGACCTCTTTTTCCTTGATAAATTACAGCATATCTTTGAAATCGAACAAGAACTGGCAACCAATGTTTTCAATCCAGAAACGCTGAAAACAGCCAAACGCAATGGTTTTTCTGACCGCAAAATCGCAGACCTCTGGCATACAGATGCAGCAGAAATTCGCCGTCGCCGCTTTGACAATAGTATTGTGCCAGTTTTCAAAATGGTTGATACCTGTGCTGCTGAATTTGAGTCAGAAACGCCTTATTTTTACAGCACCTATGAATTTGAAAATGAATCAATCAAGTCAGAAAAAGAATCAGTTCTTGTTCTTGGTTCTGGACCGATTCGGATTGGGCAAGGAGTCGAGTTCGACTATGCGACCGTTCACTCAGTCAAAGCCATTCAGGCTGCGGGTTATGAGGCGATTATCATGAACTCAAATCCTGAGACTGTCTCAACTGACTTTTCTGTGTCTGACAAACTTTACTTTGAGCCCTTGACCTTTGAAGATGTCATGAATGTTATCGACCTTGAGCAGCCAAAAGGTGTTATCGTCCAGTTTGGTGGTCAAACTGCGATTAATCTCGCTGAACCTTTGTCGAAAGCTGGTGTGAAGATTCTCGGCACGCAAGTCGAGGCGCTTGACCGTGCGGAAGATCGCAAACTTTTCGAGGCGGCACTTAAAGAGCTTGCGATTCCGCAACCAATCGGTGCGACAGCGACAAACGAGGAGGAGGCGGTCGCAAACGCCAATCGTATCGGCTACCCTGTCCTTGTCCGTCCGTCTTATGTGCTTGGTGGTCGTGCCATGGAAATCGTGGACAATGAGGCAGATTTGCGAAATTATATGCAAACCGCAGTCAAGGCAAGTCCCGACCACCCCGTCCTTGTTGATTCCTATCTGCTCGGTCGTGAGTGTGAAGTCGATGCCATTTGTGACGGCGAAAATGTGTTGATTCCAGGCATTATGGAACATATTGAGCGTGCGGGTGTTCATTCGGGCGACTCCATGGCAGTTTATCCACCACAAAATCTCTCGGCTGAACTCCAAGCGACGATTGCTGACTATACCAAACGTCTAGCAATCGGTCTCAACTGTATCGGCATGATGAATGTCCAGTTTGTTATTTTTGATAACACGGTCTACGTTATCGAAGTTAATCCGCGTGCCTCACGAACTGTGCCATTTTTATCGAAAGTCACAGGTATTCCCATGGCACAAGTCGCAACGCAGCTGATTCTCGGCAAAAACTTGCTAGAGCTTGGCTATGCGGACGGTTTGTACCCCGAAGATAGCAAGGTTCACGTCAAAGCGCCTGTTTTCAGTTTTACTAAGCTGCAAAAAGTAGATGCTTATCTCTCGCCCGAGATGAAGTCAACAGGCGAGGTCATGGGCTCTGATACAACGCTTGAAAAGGCGCTTTACAAGGCTTTTGAGGCATCTTATCTGCACCTGCCGACTTTCGGTAATGTCCTTTTTACAGTTGCCGATGATGCCAAAAAAGAGGCGCTTGCCCTTGCCAAACGTTTCCGTGAAATCGGCTACGGCATTTACGCCACGGCTGGCACTGCCAAGTTTTTTGAGGAAAATGGTGTCTATGCCACACTCATCGCTAAAATTGGCGAAAACGTAGAAAGTCATCCCTCTATCGTTGATAGCATTCGTTTAGGACGCATTCAAGCCGTTATCAATACCATGGGGAAAGACCGCAACGACCAAAACACCGACGGCATGACGATTCGCCGTGAATCAATCGAACACGGTGTCCCATTGTTCACATCACTTGATACAATTGCCGCCATGCTGAAAGTTCTCGAAAGTCGCTCATTTGTGACACAAGCGATCTGATAAGGTTGTACTTAAACTGCAGGAAATTCCTGTGGTTTTTTATGAAAGGAAGTCATGATTTTACAAGAAGAGATGACGATTTTGTCAAATGTCGCTATTGCACCACGTGTATTTCGCATGGTTCTAAAAGGGGAAATGGTACTTGATATGCGGACACCTGACCAATTTCTTCATATCCGTGCCCCCAGTCCTGACAAAGTTTTACGCCGTCCGATTTCGATTTGTGAGTACAATCGTGCCGATAAAACTTGTGTGATTATCTACCGTGTGGAAGGCTCGGGACTTGCCTTTGTTTCTCAGATGACAGCGGGACAAAAACTTGATGTTATGGGACCGCTTGGCAACGGTTTTGACCTTGCTCAGCCTTTTCCAAACAAAAAAGCGCTGATTATCGGCGGTGGGATTGGCACGCCCCCCTTGTTGCAGTTGGCGCGTGATTTGGCGGCAATGTCGGTGGAAGTCACAGTATTATTAGGCTTCGCCCAAAAGTCAGCAGTGATTTTAGAATCTGATTTTGCAGCAACAGCTGTTGACCTAAAAATTGTGACAGATGATGGTTCTTATGGTCGCAAGGGCAATGTTGGCATGTTAATGGATGAACTTTGCGATTTGGTAAAATTCGATGCCATTTATGCTTGTGGTGCTATCGGCATGCTCAAAGCTGTTGAGAGTCGGACACTTAAACATCCAAATGCTTACATTTCTATGGAGGCAAGAATGGCGTGTGGCATGGGAGCATGTTACGCATGTGTTGTTCACGTCGCAGATGATGAAACAGCTCAAAAATCGCTCAAAGTCTGTGATGATGGCCCAATTTTCAAAGTAGGAGAGGTGGTTATCTGATGACAAAAAATAGATTAGCCGTCAAGTTACCAGGACTTGAGTTGAAAAATCCAATCATGCCAGCCTCGGGCTGCTTTGGTTTCGGCGAAGAATACGCTAAATACTATGATTTATCAAAACTTGGCTCGATTATGGTAAAGGCAACAACGCCAAATGCCAGATATGGGAATCCTACGCCCCGTGTGGCTGAAACGCCGTCTGGGATGTTGAATGCCATTGGTCTCCAAAATCCTGGAGTGGATGCGGTTATCGCTGAAAAACTGCCGAAACTTGAAACCTACAACTTGCCGATTGTGGCAAATGTTGCGGGTTTTTCGACAGCTGATTATCGAATTGTTACGGAGAAAATTTCAAAAGTGGCGACGATTGCTGCCATAGAGCTGAATATTTCTTGTCCAAATGTTGATCATGGTAATAACGGCTTGCTTATCGGGCAAGTGCCAGAGTTAGCTTATGAAGTTGTTAAAGCTGCGGTTGAGGTTTCCAAAGTGCCGATTTATGTCAAACTTACGCCATCGGTAACTGATATTAAAGAAATTGCGCGTGCTGTTGAAGCAGCGGGGGCGGCTGGTTTTACGATGATTAACACGTTAGTTGGCATGCGTTTTGACCTCAAAACACGTCGACCGATTCTTGCTAATGCGACTGGTGGCATGTCAGGACCGGCGATTAAACCTGTGGCACTCAAATTGATTCGCGAAGTGGCGCAGATTTCCAAGTTGCCAATTATTGGCATGGGTGGTGTGACGAGTGCTGAGGATGTGTTGGAGTTCATGATTGCGGGGGCAAGTGCGATTGGTGTTGGCACAGCGAATTTTACAGACCCTTTTGCTTGCCTGAAAATTATCAACGACTTGCCAAATGTTATGGACAAATATGGCATTACAACTTTGGAAGAACTACGCACTGAGATTGCGCTTGAATTAAGCAAACTTTCGTAGAAAATTAGTGATTTGCCGTAAGCAAGCCTAGCTTGTGCGGATAAATCGTCTATTTTGCTAGAAAGTTAGCTTGAAGTTCAAATTATAAGAGGAGAAAAATAAATGACGAATTTTGAAACACGACCGATTATTGCCTTGGATTTTCCAACCTTTGAAGCAGTCAAAAACTTTTTAGCAAAATTTGACCCATCAGAAAAACTTTACGTTAAAATCGGTATGGAATTGTTCTATGCTGTTGGTCCTGAGGTTGTGACTTATGCTAAAAGTCTTGGACATTCAGTCTTTCTTGATTTGAAATTGCATGATATTCCAAACACTGTCAAATCAGCTATGAAAGTACTTGCTAATCTTGGTGTTGATATGACAAACGTGCATGCGGCGGGCGGTGTTGAGATGATGAGCGCAGCGCTTGAAGGTTTGGGTGGCAAAACGAAGCTGATTGCGGTCACACAATTGACCTCAACCAGTCAAGAAATTATGCAAAATGACCAAAATATTCAAACAACTTTGGCTGAATCAGTTGTCAATTATGCTAAAAAAACAGCTGAATCTGGACTTTTAGGTGTTGTTTGTTCGGCTCAGGAAGTTGCCTTGATTAAATCAGCAACAACTGAAAATTTCATTTGCCTAACACCAGGTATTCGTCCAAGTGGGGCAGCGGTTGGTGACCAAAAGCGCGTGATGACACCAGCTCAGGCGCGAGCGATTGGCAGTGACTATATCGTCGTTGGTCGTCCGATTACGCAGGCAGAAAATCCTGTTCAAGCCTATCTTGAAATTAAAAATGATTGGAATGCTTAAACAGATTATTTTTTACCTTGTCCTTGTAAATCTGATAAAAATTTGGTAAGATTGAACATATAACGAAAAGAAATAGTGAGACTGAAAAAATAATGACAACTTACAATTTTACGCCCAAAGATATTTACGATGCAGATTTTGACATCAAGATGCGCGGCTATGACAAAGATCAAGTCAATGATTTACTTGATAATGTTATTGTTGATTACGAGAAATTTCAAGAAGAGATTCTGTCTTTGAAAGAAGAAAATGAATTTCTGAAGAAAAAAATTCGTGATATTGAGTCTAAGCCACAGATTCCTGTCCCTGAAAAAATGCAACGTCCTACTCCGCCTGCGCCACCAGTTGCGCCACCTGTACCACCGACTATTGAAGAGGTCAAGCCAGCTGGTGAGTTAGGTGGGCATGTGTCAATTAAACCAGTCAATAACTTTGATATTCTCAAACGTTTGAATCGTTTGGAACGTGCAGTCTTTGGTCCTCAAGCGCTTAAAAACGATATTGAGAGCTAATAAATTTTTTATAGTTTCTGAAGTTTAATCGTGTATTAACAATCAGTTTTCGGATAATTGCGCGATTTCTTAGAAAATCGTGAGGAAAGTCCATGCTCGCGCGGACTGCGATGTCCGCAGTGTTTGTGCTAGGCGAAACCATAAGCCTAGGTAGGTGTGTCAGACCTAACGGCTGAATTTTAGCTAAGTTTTCTTTGGAAGATAAGCGAAAAATTCTGTAAAAGTGCCATAGAGACGAGTTGCTTTGGAAACAGAGCAAGTGGAACGTGGTAAACCCCTCAAGCGAGCAACCCAAACTTATGGTAGGGGCACTTGTCACGCGGAATGTTTAAGAACGCACGACGAGGCTGGTTTTAACTAATCAGCAGACAGATGATTATCAACGGTTGGTTGAAATACCAACTGGAACAAAACATGGCTTATAGAAAACTGGATGACAGGGGCTGGAGCGTAAAGCTCCAGCTTTTTTGCTAAACTAGATAGAAAAGAATAAGATGAAAAGTAATTTTAATTTGGTAGCGACAGCGGCTGCGGGACTTGAAAGTTTGACGGCGCGTGAATTGCGCGATTTAGGTATTGAAACGAAACTTGATGATCGGTCACGTGTCTTATTTTCGGGGACAAAAGAAACGATTGCGACAGCTAATCTTTGGTTGCGGACGGCTGACCGTGTCAAAATCATTGTTGGCGAATTTCCTGCTAAAACTTTTGATGACTTGTTTGAAGGTGTTTATGCTTTGGAATGGGAAGAATTGTTGCCATTTGGTGCGAAATTTCCGATTGCTAAGGCGAAAGCTATCAAATCTGACTTGCACAATGAGCCAAGTATTCAAGCGATTACCAAAAAAGCGATTGCTAAAAAATTACAGGTTCATTATCATCGTCCTGAAAATGTACCGATTCCTGAAACAGGTGCTTTGTTTTCGATTGAGGTAGCGCTTTATAAGGATGTGGCGACGATTATGATTGATACGACTGGCGACTCGCTTTTTAAGCGTGGTTATCGTGTTGACAAGGGTGGTGCGCCAATCAAGGAAAATATGGCGGCGGCAATTATCATGCTGACCAATTGGCGAGCGAATATGACACGTCCCTTTGTTGATCCGACTTGCGGTTCTGGAACATTTTGTATTGAGGCGGCGCTAATTGGCATGAATATTGCGCCTGGTTTTAATCGTGACTTTGCTTTTGAGGCTTGGCCTTGGTTTGAAGATGACATTTTTCAAAAAGTTCGTGATGAGGCTGAAAAGGTGGCAAATTATGATGCTGAACTTGATATTTGGGGCTTTGATATTGACGGTCGGATGATTCAGATTGCTCAGGAAAATGCGTTAGAAATTGGTCTTGACGGCATTGTCAACTTTAAACAAATGAGATTGCAAGACTTTCGTTCTGATAAATTGGACGGTGTTTTGGTGTCTAATCCACCTTATGGCGAACGTTTGGGCGATGAGACGGCTGCTTATCAGCTTTATAAGGAAATGGGCGAGACTTTTAAGCCACTTGAAACTTGGAGTAAATATATTATTACAAGTGACTTGATGTTTGAAGAACATTATGGGGCAAAGGCGACTAAGAAACGAAAGTTATATAATGGTCGCTTGCGCACAGATTTATATCAATATTTTGGTAAGAGAGTAAAAGAACGTGGATAATAAAAACGAAAAAATAACAGATAATGAAAAAGTAGACTATGACAGCAAAGTGCCATATAAAGAGAAAACTTTAGATTTAAAAGATGTCGAAAAAATGACAGTGGCGGAAATTTCTACCAAATCTAATCATATTTCTGAGGAAAATTTGGTAATGGAAAGCTCACTTGATAAATATATTCGTCAGCATCGTTCTGATATTGAATCAGCGAAAAAGGCGCGTGAGCTAAAAGCAGCTGTGACAAATAAGGAGTTGGATAAGTTAGTTAGAACGGCGCGAGATGAAGTTGTGTCGCCATCGGAAGAAGTGTCTGAATCTGAGGATAAGATTAAAGATGATGCTAACTCTGAGAGTCAATCAGAACTTAATAACGAGTTGATTTCTGAAACTGTTGTTGCTGACAAAGAGGAAACCTCGGAAGTTGAACTAGAATCTGATTTCCCTGAACTTCAAGGGGCATTTGACAAGGTAGTTGTTGTGCCAGATGATGTGTCTCTTGATACGACTGAAGAAACGCTCACTTCTGAGGAAGTTTCAGTTGCTAGTGATACTAAGTCAGAACCTGAGTCGACTTGGCAAATTTTAACAGAAGATGATGGATTAACGCGTTCTGAAAAAGTTAGTGATGTCGTTAATAAGTATAAAAAGCCTGTTGTTATTACGATTTGTGGTTTGTTATTATTAGTTGTGGGTGGTTTGGTTTGGCATAATGATAATCAGACCAATCAAAAGCAGACAGTCCAAACTTCAAAATCTCAGGCTAAACAATCTGAGGAAGCTGAAAAAACAGCTGCTTTTAATAAAGTCTATGCGTCATTTTTCATAGATGATAAAGAAACAAAACTAAAAAATAGTGAATTTTCTGACTATAAGACGAAATTAACGGCAGCATTGGCTAAAGTTAATGGTCAATCCAATGAAAAAACGCTTGAGGCAAAAGTTGAGGAGCTGAAAGCCCAAATCGTTGCGGTGCAAAAAATGAACGCTGACTTTGATAAAGCGGTCATTGTTGACGGTGCTTTGGATAAGACGGCGAAAGTGAAAGAGGGCGTAACGCTGAGTTTTACGGCAACTGAAAACACGGCGCTAAATAACTTGCTCAAAGAGGCAGTTGCACTTGGTAAAACGCAGCAAAATACTGTTAAATCATCAGCAGAGTTAGCTAAAGAAGCTGAGCAAGTAGCGGTTGTTGAACCGTCAGTAGCTGCTTCAACGACAGCGCAAAATTCTGAACAGACTTCATCTCAAAGTGCACCGCAAAATTCAGGACCAGTCAATGCCTCAAATTCACGTGTACCAGTTGATGCAAACGCGAATCTGAGCGATCCTGCTTACACTTGGGCGCCTGGTATCATGGAGTTAGTGCTTAACAAATGTCGTGAGCGCGGTTATATCACGGGCGATAACTACATTCTTCAGCCAGCTAGTATCCAAAATGGCAATGGTTACTACAATCTTTACCGCCCAGACGGTACTTATCTGGTGTCAATTAACTGTAAAACAGGTTATTTTGTCGGCAATGGTGCTGGTCATGCTGATGCCTTGGATTATTAAGGACATCTCTAAAAACCGAACATTTAACTTAAAAACTGCCTAAATTGGGCAGTTTTTTCATGTTTTCATGAAAATTTGCGATAAGATAGAGTTAATCAAAATAAATAGGAGAAAAATCTTGACTAAAAAACGAACATTGCTCTACGAGGGTAAGGCGAAAAACCTTTACAATACTGATGATGAGACGATTGTCTTGGCAGAATATAAAGATCAAGCAACGGCACTAAATGGTAAGAAAAAAGATGTGGTTGTGGGCAAAGGTGCGTTGAATAATCAGATTACCAGTTTGATTTTCCGAGAGCTCAATCGGCGTGGGGTTCAGACGCATTTCATCAAACAGGTTTCTGAAACTGAACAGTTGAATACGAAAGTTGACATTATTCCTTTGGAAGTGGTTGTTCGGAATTATACAGCGGGGTCATTTTCAAAACGTTTTGGTATTGAAGAAGGTATGAAATTGTCAACGCCGATTGTTGAATTTTACTATAAAAATGATGCCTTGGATGATCCCTTTATCAATGATGCCCATGTCAAGTTTTTAGAAATTGCGACGGATGAGGAGATTGATTTTCTCAAAAAATCGGCGCTTGAAATTGATACTCTTTTGACGGCTATTTTCGGGCAGATTGATCTGAAATTAATCGACTTCAAGTTAGAATTTGGTCGTTTGCCTGATGGCACCATTATCCTTGCTGATGAAGTCTCGCCTGATACGTCGCGCCTTTGGGATGCGGCTAATAATCATGTGGATAAGGATGTTTATCGGCGTGATTTGGGCGATTTGATTCCAGTTTATGAAAAAGTGTTGCGTGGTTTGCAAAATGAATTTGAGGGAGAATAATCTCGTGAAAAAACGTATTTTTGTCGCTAAAAAACCTGAATTTAAGGTCAAAAATCAATCGCTTTTGTCTGAGTTGCAACATAATCTGCAACTTGAAACCTTGACTTCTGTCAATATTGTTCAAGTTTATGATGTGTTTAATGTACCAGTTGATATTTTATCTGCTGCTGAAAAGTCTGTTTTTTCTGAAAAAGTGACGGATAATCTTTTGTCTGATGAAATGGTAAAATCAGCGCTAAAACAAGCAAAATGCTTTGCGATTGAGGCGCTACCTGGTCAATTTGATCAACGGGCAACTTCGGCAGAGGAGGCTTTATGCTTACTCGGTGCAAGTCATGAGGCAGTTGTCAGAACAGCGCAACTTTATTTGCTCAATGCTGATTTGTCAGATGAAGAATTGACCAAAATCAAGAATTATCAGCTCAATCCTGTTGATTCGCGTTTCAAAGCGATTGAAACGCCGATTTCTGATGAGGAAGAATTGGCTGAGGCAGGAGAGATTCCGATTCTTTCTGGTTTTATCACGCGCACAGCTGCTGAAATTGCTGACTTGCACGCTGATTATTCGCTGGCTATGGAAGTGGCTGATTTGCTATGGATTCAAGATTATTTCAAAAAAGTGGGGCGTGATCCGTCTGAAACGGAGCTAAAAGTACTTGACACTTATTGGAGTGATCACACGCGTCACACGACTTTTGAGACTGAGTTACGTCATATTGACTTTTCGCAATCTAAATTTCAAAAACAGTTACAGGCAACATTTGACAAATATGTGGCGATGCGCAAAGATGTCAAACGTTGTGAGAAACCGACGACCCTCATGGAATTAGCGACCATTTTCGGACGTTATGAACGCAAAAATGGGCGGCTGGACGATATGGAAGTATCTGACGAAATCAATGCGTGTAGCGTGGAGATTGAGGTGGACGTGAACGGTGTCAAAGAGCCGTGGCTCCTCATGTTCAAGAATGAAACGCACAATCATCCGACGGAGATTGAGCCTTTTGGTGGTGCGTCGACTTGTATTGGTGGTGCGATTCGCGATCCGCTTTCTGGTCGTGCCTATGTCTACCAAGCTATGCGTATCACGGGTGCAGGCGATATTACAGCGCCGATTTCAGAAACTCGTGCGGGCAAACTGCCACAACAAGTCATTTCCAAAGGTGCAGCGCATGGTTATAGCTCTTATGGCAATCAAATCGGACTTGCAACGACCTATGTCAAGGAATATTTCCACCCAGGATTTGTTGCTAAGCGCTTGGAAACAGGTGCTGTCGTTGGTGCTGCGCCAAAGGAAAATGTTTTGCGTTTGAAACCACAAGCTGGCGATGCGATTATTCTTCTCGGTGGTAAGACGGGGCGTGACGGTGTCGGTGGTGCGACTGGTTCGTCCAAGGTACAAACTAAGGAAACGGTTTCAACAGCGGGCGCTGAAGTTCAAAAAGGCAATGCGATTGAGGAACGTAAGATTCAACGTCTTTTCCGAGATCCGAAAGTTACCCAACTCATCAAAAAGTCCAATGACTTTGGTGCAGGCGGTGTCTGTGTCGCCATTGGCGAACTTGCGGACGGCTTACGCATTGACCTTGACAAAATTCCGCTTAAATATCACGGCTTGTCTGGCACGGAAATTGCCATTTCTGAGTCGCAAGAACGAATGTCTGTCGTTGTTGATAAGGGCGATGTTGCCCAATTTATCGCAGCTTGTGCTAAGGAAAATATTCTTGCCGTTCAAGTGGCAGAAGTGACTGAAAAAGCTAATTTGACGATGATTTGGAAAGGTCAGACGATTGTCGATATTGCACGTGAATTTTTGGATACTAATGGGGTGCGTGTCGTTGTTGATGCGACAGTTGTTGATTCTGAAAATGCTAGACCATTTGACAAAACATCAACATTAAACACCTTATCAGATGATTTAAACGCTCTCTTATCAGAACTCAACTTTGCCTCACAAAAAGGGATACAGACGATATTTGACAGCTCAATCGGGCGCTCAACGGTCAACTCGCCAATCGGTGGTCGTTACCAGCTGACACCAACGGAAAGCTCTGTCCAAAAATTGCCCGTCTTACATGGTGTGACCAATACAGTCTCGCTCTTAGCGCACGGCTACAACCCCGAAATCGCAGCATGGTCGCCTTATCATGGCGCAGCTTATGCGGTTATCGAGGCGACGGCGCGCTTGGTTGCGACAGGCTCAAACTGGAAGAAAGCACGTTTTTCTTACCAAGAATACTTTGAGCGCATGGACAAACAGCCTGAGCGTTTTGGCAAACCTTTGGCGGCATTGCTCGGCTCAATTGAGGCGCAAGAACAGCTTGGTTTGCCATCAATCGGCGGTAAAGATTCCATGTCTGGCACTTTTGAGGAGATTACCGTACCGCCAACGCTGATTGCTTTTGGCGTGACAACCTCAACCACTGACCGCGTGCTATCGCCCGAGTTCAAGACGGTTGGCGATAATCTCTACTATATCCCTGGTGTGCCTTTGACTGATAACATTGACTGGGACATCGTCAAAGCTAACTTTAAGCTGGTCGCTGATTTACAGGCACATCACAAGATTACAGCGGCGATTTCGACCAAGGCGGGTGGCTTTGGCGAGGCGCTCGCCCTCATGACTTTCGGCAACCACATCGGCGCTGACATCAATCTGACGGACGTCAGCGACTTCATCAAGGCGCAGTTCGCAGGCTTTATCCTTGCGACCCCAGACGAGATTGACGGTTTAGCTAAGATTGGCCAAACGACTGCTGATTTTAGTCTTTTGGTTAATGGTGTCAGAATTTCAGGCGACGAACTTTTGTCTCATTACGAAAGACCACTAGAATCTGTTTATCCGACCCTGTTTGAACAATCTGACGACTTAGCAAAAGTTGAGACAGTTGACACCTCTCATCTCACAATCAAAGCGAAAACAAAAGTCGAGACACCATTAGTCTATATCCCAGTTTTCCCAGGTACCAACTGTGAATACGATACAGCAAAAGCCTTTGAGGCAGCGGGTGCGAAAGCCAAAATCGTCCCATTCCGCACGCTTGATATTTCAGGTTCAATCAAAGAAATGGTTGCAAATATCGAAATCGCCAACCTCCTCATGTTTGCGGGGGGGTTCTCGGCAGCTGATGAACCCGACGGTTCAGCGAAATTTATCGTCAATATTCTTCTAAACGAGCAAGTCAAATCAGCGATTGATGCTTTTATTGCGCGTGGAGGCTTGATTCTCGGTATCTGTAATGGTTTTCAAGCCTTGGTCAAATCGGGTCTCTTGCCTTATGGCAAGTTTGACACATTGACCGAAAAATCGCCAACACTTTTCTACAATGATGCCAATCAGCACGTTGCGAAAATGGTTGAGACGAGAATTACCAACACCAACTCACCATGGCTAAGTGGTGTTTCTGTCGGCGATAGTCACACGATTCCAGTTTCTCACGGCGAGGGCAAATTTGTCGTGACGGCAGAAGAACTCGCTGAGCTGAGCGAAAATGGTCAAATTATCACGCAATACGTTGACTTTGACGGCAAACCAACTATGGACTCTTTCTACAATCCAAACGGTTCAGTTGCAGCGATTGAGGGCATTATCAGCAAAAACGGTCAGATTCTCGGCAAAATGGGGCATTCTGAACGTTACGAAACAGGTCTCTTTAAAAATATCCCAGGCAATAAAGAACAGTTGCTTTTTGAGAGCGCTGTGGCTTATTTTAGGGGTTAATAGAGTAGTTTGCGTTAGAAGAAGTGATGAGGGAACTTGTCGCTTTTTTTGTAAATTTTGATGTGTGCTAACTTAAAAAATGATATAATTGAGGTAGCAAATACTTGACATGGAGAAATAAAATGGTAGAATTATTTAGCCAACAGCCAACAGCCAACAGAACGTTAGAAATAGCTCTTTTTGCAATACTTTTTTTAAACGTTCACAGCATTTTTGTGAGCGTTTTTCATATGTTTTTGGGGGTGTCTAATGGTTAGACGTCCGATTACAGAAATTGAAAATGGGTTGCAAGAATTATTTGAAAAAGAGATAGTAATTCCTGGAGAATTTATTTATAATTTTTTGGCTTGGTATGATATTCCTAAATCAACGCTAACACGTGCAAAAAATGAGAAAGAAATCAATCTTAAAATCAAAAATAAAATTCATTATGAATTAGTCAAAAATGGCGCAACGCCAGTTTCAGTTGTTACAAAAATTGAGCAAGAGATAAAAGGAAATCGGTCACAACCACGATTTATTATTGCGACAAACATCGTAGATTTTGCAGCTAAAGATACTAAAACGCAAAATACTTTGACTATTCCTTTAATTGAATTGCCAGCAAAAGCTGATTTTTTCTTGCCATTAAATGGTATTGAAAAGGTTGAGTATGAGAAAGAAAATCCAGCCGATAGAAAAGCTGCTGATCGTTTTACAAAACTTTATGATACATTGATTAAAATAAATGAAGAAGCGACTGAAAAAGATTTCAATGAATTTTTGATTCGTTTGTTGTTTTTGCTCTTTGCTGAAGATACGAATATTATGCCGAAAAGTATTTTTACAAATGCTATCAAAACTCGTACAGCGGTTGATGGTAGTGATATGAATGGCATTATCAGTGATATTTTTAAATCGCTTGATGTTTTAACTAGAAACTCTGAAAAGGAATGGTTAAGGGCTTTTCCATATGTTAATGGTAAGCTGTTTTCTAAAGCTCATGTAAATTTGAAATTTAATGCAGTAACTAGGAAAATGATTCTTGAGGCTGGTGAGTTACTAGATTGGAATGAAATCAATCCAGATATTTTAGGTTCAATGATTCAGACGGTTGCAAATGCTGAGCAACGTGCAGTTACTGGTATGCACTATACGAGTGTAGAAAATATCAAGAAACTTATCAAACCGTTATTTCTTGATGATTTGACAATGATTTATGATGAAATAGCAGTTAAGATAAGTGAAAATGAAGACAAGGAAATTACAGAAAAAAGTAAGCAAGAGAATCGTCGAACTTATGAGGAAAAATTAGAGGCGTTAATTGAACGAATTAGTAAGATTAAATTTTTCGACCCAGCCTGTGGCTCTGGTAATTTTTTGATTATTACTTATAAAGAAATTCGTAGATTAGAAATCAATATTTTGAAAACCTTAGGCGATTTAAGGATAAAGAAGAAGGAAGAGCATGCTAAACAAGGGAACATGTTAAAAACATCAGCTATTTCTCTTAATAAATTTTATGGCATTGAGTTAGATGATTTTGCTCATGAAGTGGCTAGACTTTCTCTTTGGATAGCGGAACATCAGATGAACGTTGAGATGACTGAAACCTTGGCAGATTATCAGCCTAACTTATTGCCTTTAAAAGATGCGGGGCATATTATTCAAGGTAATTCGTTGCGGATTGATTGGAATGAAGCTGTGCCACATACAGCTGATGAAGAATTATATATTATGGGGAATCCGCCTTATATTGGGGCACGAAAAATGGATTCAAATCAAAAAAGGGAAATTGCAAAGGTCTTTGAGAGTTACTTGTTAAAAACTGGAGATTTAGATTATATTTCAGGGTGGTTTATGAAAATTGCAATTTCAGTAGAGAATACTAATATAAAAGCTGCGATTGTAAGTACAAATTCTGTGGTACAAGGCTCTCAGGCGTCTTTATTATGGAATACTATTTTTAATAAAACAGAAGCTGAAATTAATTTTGCTTATTCCTCTTTTAAGTGGGGAAATAGTGCTAAACATAATGCAGGCGTTACTGTAGTAATAGTTGGAATAGTCAATAATAAATATAAAGGGAACAAAGTATTATTTGATACAATAGGTGGAAAGATTGTTAAACAAATCAATGCCTATTTAGTTGATGGTCCTTTAATAACAGTTAAGAAAAGTACTAGTCAAATTTCTAATCTTCCAGAAATGTTATCAGGTGATATGCCTAACGATGGAGGGAACTTAATCGCAGATAGAATAGATGAGTTTGTAGATATTTTCGAGAGTAAGAAATATTCTAGTATAATTAAGGAATTTATCGGTTCACGTGAATTTTTGAATGATAAAAAAAGATATACACTATGGATTTCTGAAAATGACTTGGAATTGGCTATTTCTAATACCAAAATTAAAAATAGAATAGATAGAGTTAGGAAATTAAGAGAAAACAGTAGCAGAAAAGTAACAAGAGAAATGTCAGATACTCCTTACAGATTTGGTGAAATTCGGCATAAAAATTTTGACTATATTTTTATTCCGCAAGTATCTTCTGAAAATAGGGATTATGTTCCAATGGGGATACTAGATAAAAATGTTATCACTGCTTCTCCTAACTTTGCAATCTACGATGCACCAATCTGGCTTTTAGGTTTATTAGAATCTCGGATGCACATGACGTGGCTACGTGCTGTTGGCGGGAAATTGAAAACTGATTACCGTTATTCTGCTGGCTTAGTTTACAATACATTTCCAGTGCCAGAACTTTCAACACAACGAAAAAATCAAATGGAAAATCAAATTTTCGAGATTTTGGATCTTCGTGAAGAAATTGGTGGCACGCTTGCTGAACTTTACAATAACAAGACAATGCCTAAGCGTTTGCGTGAGGCGCACGAAGCACTTGATAGAATTGTTGAGCGAGCTTATCGTCGTGATACACCATTTGTCAGTGATGAAGAACGCTTGAGTGTTTTATTAAATATGTATCAGGAGATGACGAAAGATGACTAAATTATCAAATGTTGCCTTAAATACTGTAACAGATGCTTTATTAAGTTGTTTTCCAAATTTTAGAGATATTGACCTTATTAAACACATGTCTTTATTTGCTTTAGAAAATGACTTTGACTTGAAACATACTAGAACTAAGGCAGATGTGCCTATCAGAACCTTTATTTTTGATAATTTAGCCGAAATGGACGGAAAAAATCAAAAGTTATATTTATTAGAAACTTCTAAAATCATTGAAACGACTTTAGGAAAATATGATTCAATAACATTTTCAGAAATTATCAAAAGAGCCATAAAGACGATAAATAGTGAAAGCGAGCGTAAAGTAAGAAAAGAAGTTGATAGAACACTTGATATTTATCCAGAAGTTAAATCTGAATGGTTGAAAGTTTATGATAAAGTAAATTCGGGTGAGAATCGTTATGCTTTAGATAGCGCACGACTGAGCTTGGAATTACTTTTAAAAACTATTTTCAATAATGAAAAATCATTAGAAAATCAACAAAAAAATATCGGTGAAGCTTTAAAACAGAAATCTGTTTCAAAGGAATTTATTACTATCATAACACAAAATTTAAGACAGTATGCAGAACTACAAAATGAAAATGCTAAACATAAGGCAAAATCAGACGATTGGGAAGAGTTGGAAGTGGAGACGATTCTTAATCAAACATGGCTACTGATGAAATATTTGATAACAAAACTAGGAAGAAGAGAATAAATGCTAGATAATCTATTTGAAATAAAATATGATACAACTGGGACAAGTGTCAAGACAAATAATCTTGGTATGCGTGAAATGCAAGAAAGAGTTTATCAGCGAAGAAATAGTCAATATCTATTAGTAAAAGCACCACCAGCCTCTGGTAAATCACGTGCTTTGATGTTTGTAGCGCTTGATAAACTTCATCATCAAGGTATCAAAAAAGTAATTATTGCTGTACCAGAACGCTCAATTGGCAAGTCTTTTCGCAATACAAAACTATCTGAAAATGGTTATTTCTGGGATTGGCATGTTAAACCGGAAAATAATCTGACTATTAATGGAACAGATAAGAGTAAAGTGAAACAGTTTGTGGATTTCATGCGTTCGACTGATTCAAATGATAATATTTTAATTTCAACTCATGCGACATTGCGCTTTGCTTTTGAGAAACTAGATGATAGTGTGTTTGATGAGACATTAGTCGCTATTGATGAATTTCATCATGTTTCTCGTGATGATAATTCTGTTTTGGGAAATGCTTTGAGAAGTATTTTAACAAATTCTAGTGCGCATATCTTAGCTATGACAGGGTCATATTTCCGAGGAGATGAAACACCAATCTTAGAAGCGGCAGATGAAATAAAATTTGATAAAATTACTTACACCTATTATGAGCAGCTTGAGGGGTATCAATATCTAAAAAGTTTTGCTATGGGTTATAGTTTTTATCGTGGTCGTTATACTGAGGCGTTAGATGATGTGATTGATACTAATAAAAAGATGATTATTCACATTCCAAATGTAAATTCTGGCGAATCTACCAAAGATAAATACGATGAAGTAGCGCGCGTTATAGATACGATAGGTAATGTTGAGGAAACAAATGAGAATAATATTAGACTTGTTCCTAAACCATCGCTCTTTCAAAATTGATAATGCCACAAATTAATTCAGCCCGATAATCAAAGCGCCTTCTCCGATTCCGATAAGGAAGTGCCATAATTTGAAAGGTTTTGAATACCG
>NZ_BLLI01000019.1 GCF_011170085.1 Pseudolactococcus hodotermopsidis
GCTAAAATCAAAACCTTTAAGTGTATGGCTCAGAAATATCGTAATCGAAGAAAGAGGCACTTACTTCGTGCGTCCTTAATTTGTGGTATTATCAATTTCGAAATTTAATTTCGGGAGAAGTCTATTATAGAAGGAAGGATTTTTTCCCACACGATTTATTATAGAGCCGTTTTTTAGGGCATAAGTAAAACCCTAAATCAACAAACCGAAGTTTATCAATTTAGGGTTATTACCGCGTCCGCACCGTAAAAGCAGGCTTTTTCGCGCCAACCTTTTGATGAGCAGCCTTGTGCATTTCCGTCTTAACAATCGGCTCATGCACCTTGACCGATTTTTCCTTTTGGATAAATGGTTTCCCGCCAGTCTGACGACGTTTTGATTTGTCACGGTCGACAGGTTTTGCAATCTCTTTCTTTGGAGATTGCTTAGGCTTTTTAGCTTTCGGCTTAACAGGCGATTTGAGGTCATAAACCTTTTCTTCCAAAAACGCCTCTTCCCGCTTAATATCCTTGCTCCGCATACGTTTCAAAACAAAAAACGCCGCACCAAAATTCATATATTCCTTGATATAATCTGCCAAATGCGTGATTTTCAAATCGTCTGGCATTTTCTTGCGCGAAGTCGAGAAAAATCCTTTCAATCGCAACTGTTCATGCCCCCAATCGCCGACCAAATAATCGTATTTGGCAAAAATATCAGAATAACGCTGCGCCAATTTTTCCTTATCAAAGCCGTCCGCATGATTATGCACCAAATGAAACACCTTGTCACCAATCGTCACCACGTCATCTACAACAATCACACGCTCGCTTGGAAATTTATTATAATTTTTTTCTTCTTCTGGAATTACTTTTGCCATTTATTTTCTTCTTTCAAATAATCTGCCACAATTTCTCGCATAAAGCGCGGAAATAGAATGTCTGCCTGACCCGAATTTTTCAAAATCGGGAAATAAGCTGCGAAATAATATTGATCTGGGACAAGAATATCATAGGTTACCGTATCTGAAACTAAAACGTCCTGATAGTAAACACGACCATTTTCAACTAAAAGACCGACCATCACAAGATCGCCAAAAGTCTTACCACGAAAACCCATGCCTTTAATTTTCTGAGTTTTCAAAAAACTACTAATCTCATAAAGCTCAAAACAGATTTTCTGCAACTCAGCGCCATTGACCGAAAACTTAACCATGCGAATACTATGAGGCAAAATCTCGTGCAAATCGTCCCGCGTCAGCTGAGCAGGAATGGGCTTAACAATCATGCCACTGTTAATGATAACAGCTGGAATCTGATAGAAATCGCCCAAAATTTCAGCCACAAAATGTGTCGCCTCATACTGCGGAAAATCGTTTGAAATAGCAGAAGGCAAGTTCATAATTTTATCCGTCTGCAACAAGGCATGCCCACGGTCAGCCAGTTGCTGAATCAATTCTTTATCGCCCACTTGACTCGGTAAGTGTCGCGTATTTTCAGCAAAAATTTCCGAGCGGATACAGTTGAAACTCTCATCAAAGTACAAGGTAATCTCACCCACATGCTCGCCATAACGCCCCGCAGCCGCAATCATCGTGCCATTGACTTTCCTGCCATACTCGTACAAGTGATGCGTATGAGAACCTAGAATCAAGTCCAAATTGTCAAATTTAGCCGCCGCATCGTCATCAAAACGCCAGCCAACATGACTGAGCAAAATCCGAAAATCAGCTTGAGAATCGCGCAGTTGCTCTGATAACACTTGCATGGGGTCAAGAATCTCCCACCCCGCCAAAGGATAAGCGAGCGGATAAGGCGCAGTCAAGCCAAATATATCAACCGTCATACCAAAAGAAGTCTCAATCGTCATTTTTTCAAGCGCCCAATTCGGCTGACGACCCTTATCTTTAAGATTTGCCAAAATCACTGGAAAATTCGCTGAGTCATACAAACGATTCAAACTCGACTTCTGCAACCCCAGCCCCTCATTATTGCCAATCGTTGCAGCCGTCAAATTCAGGTCATTCATCAACGCAATATTGGCTTGCCCCAAAGTCGCCTCACTCAATGGATGAGAGCGATCAACATTATCACCCAAATCAAAACGCAAAACATCCAAAAAACCAGCCGATTGCGCCGCAAAAAAGCGTTTGATTTTCGGATAATTTTCAAAATGCGAGTGCAAATCGTTAAGATGAACTATTTTCAGCACATTTTCATAAGAACTCATATCTTATTATATCAAAAAAGCGAGCGCAAAGTTGCTAATCAGTCTTTTTCAGTCAAAATTTTGTCAACAGATATGTTATAATGGTAGTAAGGAGAAATTATGTCTGAAGATTTTTTTAGTAATACCCCCGAAAGTGATTTACCGACTGAGCCATTTATTACCTCTGAACCACCCAAAACAACAAACAGTCTTGCGATTACAGCACTTGTTTTAGGTATCGTTGGTATTCTTGGAAGTTGGATTCCCATTTTTAACATCGGCTCGATTGTCATGGCGATTTTAGCCTTGATTTTCGGCATTATCACGCTCAGCAAAGCAACACGCGAAAATATCGGCAAAGGTTTTCCGATTACTGGTATCGTTCTTGGCGGTCTCACGCTCATTATTGCGATTTTGATGAACATCTTTTTCTTTATCGGTGTCAATGAGTTCTCAAATGAGCTAACTAACACGGAGCAACCAGCAAAAATCAGCGATTACAACGATTTTTTCGATGATTTTGACGACTTTGACAATTTTGATAGTGATGCGTTAGCAACTCAACTCGCCGATATGACAACAGATGAATTTGTTGATTATTTCCATGATTTTACGGATGATTACGATAAAGCAGCCAAAGCTTATCAGAAAAATCCTGATAATGATGAGCTTTTCGATAACTTTTTAACCCTTGACAGTCAATACGACCTCATTGATACGCGACTTGAAGAACTTGAAGATGAATTTTCAGAAGAACAGAAAACTCAAATTGACAAAGACCTCAAGCGAATCATGGAGTCTACCGACCTTTTTGGAAAAGACGAGTTAGAAAATTTAACCGCCTAAAATAAAAAACAGTTGAATTTTATCATAATCAACTGTTTTTTGATATGCAATTTTACGTCAACAAACGCTCATCACAACCATTTGAAGCAATAACATCTTTATACCAATAATAAGAATCTTTCGGAATGCGTTTGAGCGAGCCATTCATCGTCTCATCTTGGTCAACATAAACAAAACCATAGCGTTTTTGATAGCCATTGAGCCAACTCAAAAGGTCTGTATAGCTCCAAGTCGTGTACCCCATCACATCAACGCCATCAGAAATCGCCTCTCTTATCGCAACCACGTGTTTTTTAAGGAAATCAATTCGATAAGTATCATGAATTTGACCGTCCTCCAGCTTGTCATATTCGCCCAAACCATTTTCGGTAATCAGCACTGGCAAGCGATAACGGGAAGCAATACGGCGCAAAGCAATGCGCAAACCAACTGGATCAATCGTCCAATCCCAGTTTGTCGTCTCAACAAATGGATTTTGGACCGTTTTTTGCAAACCAGGAATGCCAGAGTCCTTGGATGTACCTTTTTTACCCGTTGTGTTCATTTGATAACTATCTTTATTTTCAACGCCACCGTCAATCGGATTCCACGCATTTGTTGCCGTTTGATAGAAATTCAAGCCCATGAAATCTGGTTTGGCTGATTTGAGTAATTCGGCATCGCCCTCAGCAAAGACTGGCGCAACACCTTTTTCCTTGAGATAATTCAAAGCTACAATCGGATACTCGCCATAAACATACATATCCATCCAAAAATGCGCGCCCAATTCTTCCGCATTTTCAGCTGCCAACACATTCATCGGATTTGAATCAATAGCATATTGTGGCGTGTAAGCAAACGATGGCCCAATTTTCCCCTTAATTCCCATATCATGGAATTTGTTAATCACCGCCGCATTGACTAGATTAGCATGATGATTGACTTGGTAAAACAATTTTTCGTCTTTTTTACCAGGCGGATGTGTCGCAATTTGCCACCCCATGTGCGTGAAAATGTTCTGTTCATTCAATGAAACCCAATATTTGACACGTTCACCGTAGGCTTTAAACAAAGTTTCAGCATAAGCCACAAAATCAGGAATAATCTGCCGAGATTCCCAACCACCATACGCATCTTGCAAGGCTTGTGGCAAGTCCCAATGATAAATCGTGACCACAGGTTCAATCCCATGCGCCAGCAAATCATCAATCAAATCGCTGTAAAATTTCACACCCACCTCATTGACTTCGCCAACACCATTTGGGAAAATACGTGTCCAAGCAATCGAAAAACGATAGGCTTTCATGCCCATATCAGCCATAAGTTTGACGTCTTCTTGATAACGATGATAATGGTCAACCGCCACATCGCCAGTTGTGCCTTTAAAAGTCTTACCAGGAATGCGGACGAAATTATCCCAAACTGACAGACCTTTGCCGTCCTCATCATAAGCGCCCTCAATTTGATAGGCCGCTGAGGCGCTCCCCCAAAGGAAATCGCTAGGAAATGCTGCTAATGTTTTATGTTCCATTTTACTTCTTTCTAACTGTTAAGAGATGTAGACTCAATTCACTATAAATCCAAAACACTTTTGGCTAGATGCGTCACTTCGTCGTTTGGCTACTATCTTTGCGCTTTAGCGCTTAGATAAGTAGCTATGGACAACGTGGCTTGCCGGTTTTACCGCTTAGCCGTTGGCTATGGCTTTGAAGTTATCGCGGTTCGCGATTTACGTAAGAGCTACGGACAACGTGGCTTGGCGATTTTATCGCTTAGCCGTTGGCTATGGCTTTGAAGTTATCGTGGTTCGCGATTTACGTAAAAGCTACGGACAACGTGGCTTGCCGATTTTATCGCTTAGCCGTTGGCTATGGCTTTGAAGTTATCGCGGTTCGCGATTTACGTAAAAGCTATGGACAACGTGGCTTGCCGGTTTTATCGCTTAGCCGTTGGCTATGGCTTTGAAGTTATCGCGGTTCGCGATTTACGTAAAAGCTACGGACAACGTGGCTTGCCGATTTTATCGCTTAGCCGTTGGCTATGGCTTTGAAGTTATCGCGGTTCGCGATTTACGTAAAAGCTACGGACAACGTGGCTTGCCGATTTTATCGCTTAGCCGTTGGCTAGAATTGGTAAGTCTAGCTCAAAAGTTGCGTTTCGGTTTTATAGCGAATCGAGTATACTATTTACCATTATAGGCTTGTGAAATACCATTCAAAATCGCAAGCATTTGACGTTTTTTAACGCGCCCAAATATCAACGACATGATAATATCATTGAACTTTTGAATCATTCCTGCATTTGAGGTCATCTCTTCTGAAATGACCACATCTGTTGACTTATCGTCAATTTTGTGGAGTTCCCAACGCGTTTTGTAAATGTTTTTGTTGGTCGTTGTCGTAAAAGCATAGATTGACGGTTCTGTCACGTCATCAAACTTAATACGCCCTGCTTGATTTTTGCCAAATGATTTTGAGTATTCAAAACCAGTCAAACTCGAAATTTTAGGCGTTTTCCCAGTATGTTTATTGACATCATATAAGCCAGATTCAACGATTTTCTCAAAGATAAACTGGCGCGGAACATCAAGCGTCTTTACTATCTCCATCTTTTTTCTCCTTCTTAACTGAAACAATAACCATCGCAAGACCGATTAGAAACAATAACACGCTCAACGGTACAGACTTTTTATCCCCAGCATATGATGTTATAAAAATCAACAGCGCAAGACTAATAAAGCCCCATCCCCATTTTTGCATAAATTCTCCTTAAAATATAGTAGCTGATTCAATTATACTATTTTCAAAGAAAATTAGACAGCCTCAACATTGAAATATAAAGCTGATCCCCAAGATTGCGCTTTAATCAATTTTTTCGCTTCAACCGCTGCTGTGTCTACATCGCCTGAGGTCACTTCAAAGAAAAGTTTGATTCCTTTTTTCTCAGTAAACTTGTAAGTCAACTCGCCCTCAGCACTGTTCAAAAGCTCAATGACCTTATCTTGCATCATTGCCATGTTAATTACAATCATTTTTATTCTCCTATGTTTTTATTGATGAAAATGAATAGTTTATGCTCCAAAAACAAAACTATATAGTTTTATCGAAAATTAACCCTTAATTACCTTATAAAGTGCAATAATTTCCTTGGCTAAATCAACGAAAGCAATCCCCGTCATCAAGTGGTCTTGGGCATGTACCATGTAGATAGACACCTCAACCTCCTCACCATTTGCAGCTTTGATACGCTCATCAGCTTTATCAAAATCGCCTGCTTTTGCCGCTTGAATTGCCTCAATCGCTGACGATTTTGCCTCGCCACCGAAAATAATTAAAGGCATGATAACCGCCATTTGTTCATCGTTCATAAAGTCTCCTTCTAGTTTGCTGTCGCCAAACATGCTATTTCTCAATCGTTTACAAAAACCATACACCAATATATTAGCATTAACTGTATAGATTTGCAAGTATTTATTGCTATTTTCATGAATTTTTTTCAGTTAAGAAAAAATCTCCCCCTCAAATTATCAAAGGGAAGATTTTTCTTAGGTCATCCCTAAAAACTATTTTTGTTCAGTTTTGGAAAACCTAGATTAAATATCTTTCGTATTATTAGCTGCAAGAACAAACGGCGCCCAAATGACAATCGCAGCAACGAAACTTACAAGCGTTACAATTGGCGCACGCCAGTCACCACCGGTTGACAAGAAACTCATCAAGAATGGTGGCACAACCCATGGGACAGTTGAAACAACTGGATCTACCAAGTGAGCTGCTGTCGCAGCATAACCAATCAAAACACCCGCAAGCGGTGCAAGAAGAAACGGAATAAAGAAGATTGGATTCAAAACAATCGGCAAACCAAACATAACTGGTTCATTGATATTAAAGATTGCTGGTCCAATACCAAGTTTAGCAACTACTTGATAATCTTCACGTTTAGAGAAAGCTAAGATAACAATCAAGAGTGTGATTGTACCACCAACACCACCAAACCAAGCATAACAGTCAAATGAACCACGCACCCAAGCGTAAGCACCACCGTTACCTGCTTTAATTGCCTCATTGACAGCTTTCATACCGCCTTCTTGATAAACATTGACATTTTTAAGGAGACCAACACCCCAGATACCTTCAAGAACTGGTGCCATAACGTTTGTACCATGGAGACCAAAGAGCCACATAAGTGATACAAGGAAGGTAACCAAAAGTACAGCTGGCAAACTTTGACCAATTTTCATAAATGGTTCTGCAAACGTTTTTTGCACCCAAATAATCAAGACGTCGCCATTTTTGCCAATCGTCAAACTAAAGATATAATAAAAAATCGCTGTAATATAAAGCGCAACAGCAGCTGGAATAATCGCTGTAAAGGCTTTCGCAACAGCAGGTGGTACACTATCAGGCATTTTGATTGTAATGTCTTTGAGCATCAGTTTAGCGTAAATAATTGTTGCTAAACCGCCCATAACCATAATCACAAAGTAAGCATTACCGTCTAATTGACTGAGTTTAAGCCAACCCCAACCGCCAACATTGAGCGTACCACCTGCATATGAGATAGCTGTGTCGTCTGAACCCGCATTGATAACTTTAGCTGCTGCTTCTGGCAATTTCATTGCTACTGAAGTTGAAAATGAGAACCCAACCCCTTGAATAAGCGCTGCAAGTGACACGATACCACCTGCTAACTCATTGACACCATAAGCTTTAGCAAGGTTATACCCCCATGAAAAGGCGAAAATAATACCGACAACCGCAAGGGTACCATTCCACACAAAACCATTGATACCGATAATTTGTTTGATGACAGGAATCGTCGCACCATCATAGCCTGAGATAAATCTAGCAGGCATATCACGCACCATGGCGTTAATCATGACAGCGATAGCTCCTGCCATAGTTGCTGGCATTGTACCAATAAAGGCATCACGCAAGGCAACCAAGTGTTTTTGCGCACCGATTTTCGCTGCGAATGGGACGAAGTATCTCTCCATCCAAGCAGTAATTGCATTCATAAAAAACTCCTTCTTTTTTAACCTTTAATAACTTTGTAAAGCTCGATGATTTCTTTTGCCAAATCAACAAAAGCGATACCGGTCATCAAGTGATCTTGCGCATGCACCATGTAAATCGAAACGTCAACCTCTTCGCCATTTGCGGCTTTTGTCAACAATTCCGTTTGACCATGGTGAGCTTGCACAATCGCATCGTTTGCAGCCTTGATACGTTCGTCAGCCTTGTCAAAATCGCCCGCTTTTGCTGCTTGAATCGCTTCAATCGCTGATGATTTGGCTTCGCCACCGAAGATGATCAAAGGCATAATGACTGCCATTTGTTCGTCATTCATAGAATCTCCCTTCTCGTTTCACTTAAGAAACGTCTACAATAATTTCTTAGACCTGCAGACTGAAAACGTTTCCAGTGGTCTATACCAATATTCTAACATTATATTCTTTCTTTTACAAGCGATTTACCTTGTATTTTATAAAGTTATTTTCTTCACAAAAATCAAGTCAAATCATTGCCAGTAAAATCATCAATATCGCTGTGACAATAAAAATACTTAAAAAAATCAATTTTTCTGACGAATCAATTTTTTTCTGAAAAATTTTCGGTGCCAATGGTGCAGCTAATAAAATACCACCTAATGCACCACCAATATGCCCTGTAATGCCAACACCAGTCTGAAAAATATTAATTGCTAAATTAACAAGAATCATGGCGGCAAATTGCCTACCGACTACTTGAAAAGAAGGATTTTTCGTTAGAAACCCCAACATTGCCATTGCACCAAAAATGCCGAACAAAGAAGTTGATGCCCCTGCTGAAATCGTCTCAGGCTTGATGAAAAAGGTCAAAATGTTGCCATAAATGCCTGACAGAAGGTAAATGGCGAAGAATTGCTTGCTCCCAAAAACTTCTTCTATCTGACGACCGATAAACACAAGCGAGAAAAAATTCAACACAAAATGCGACCAACTGATATGGACGAAAATCGGTGTCACTAAGCGCCAGAGATGTGTCGGATGCTCGACAATGTCTGGGCCGAACAGCGCACCAGAATTAAATAAGTTAATCGGCGTTGACACTTGCGAACCGTGTGCCACTAGCTGCGACAACCACACACCCAAGGTCAGCGCACCTAAAACATAAGTCGCACGATGTTTGTTAAAATCAACTCGAAAATTATAATTTGTCTTCATGATACTTTCTATTATATCAAAATTGTAACATTTTATCTTAGCTATGCCTAACAAAATCAATTCTAGTCATAAATCGGCTATATCGTAAAAATATTTTTTATAGGTATGTCATACGCATCAACTGGCATTTTATCAACCATCTGAAAATTGTAAACAAGACTGACAGTTATGCCTTTAAAATTTGCCAAATAACGGTCATAATAGCCACCACCAAAACCGACACGATAACCGTCATGCGACCAAGCAAGACCTGGAACAATAATCAAATCTGGTGTAACCGCTACATTTGAAAGAGCTTCCTTGACACCGAAATCAGTCATCACAAGGTCATTTTCATCAAAATCAGTGAAAATCATCTGACGATTTGGCAAAGTTTTGGGAATAACAATTTGTTTCGTTTGATCTGCCAACACGCGCGTCATATCAAACTCGAAAGGCATGGGCATAAACGCCGCAATAATTTCTGAGTTTCGATAAACTTCCGATGTCAAAAATTGGTCGAGAATTAGGGTCGTTTGGCGCTGTTTTTCCTGTAAATCAAAAGAATTTAAGGAAATTTTCATTTTTTTGCGAATTTCTGCTTTCTTTTTCATACTTTTTATGATACCATAAAGAAGTAGTTTGTTCACGATTAAAAAGTTTGGTTCATTTTGTTTCATCCTTTCTTAGTAGTTTGACAGATTTACGCTAAATTAAAATGCCTATTAGAGGCGAAGGAGATTCAAAATGGCACAAGGTACAGTTAAATGGTTTAACGCTGAAAAAGGTTTCGGTTTCATCACTGGACAAGACGGAAAAGATGTATTCGTACATTTCTCAGCTATCCAAACAGACGGATTCAAAACTCTTGAAGAAGGCCAAGCAGTAAACTATGACGTTGAAGACGGCGCTCGTGGTTTGCAAGCTGTAAACGTAACTAAATAATTTAGTTGCCGTTAATTAAAATAGAAAAAACGATTTCACATTTCTTACGAAATCGTTTTTTTGTGTTAAACTTATACTGTGACAGAAAATAGCCATTATAACCAACCAAACGAAAGGATTCCTTCTCTCCCATGATAGACCTAACCAAAGGCAAGCCGATAAAAGTCATCTTGCTCTTCACACTCCCACTTCTTCTGGGCAATATTTTTCAGCTACTTTATAACCTCATTGATGCTATTATTGTTGGACAAACGCTTGGAAAAGAGGCTTTTGCGGCGGTTGGTGCGACTTCTGCATTGAATTTCTTGATTATGGGCTTTGCGATTGGGATTACTAGCGGTTTTGCGATTATCATCTCCCAGCGCTTTGGTGCTGATGATGAGGAGGGGGTCAAAAATTCCTTTGTTATCGGACTCTTTTTGACTTTGGCAACCTCAATTATCCTGTCGCTGATTGCCTTTACATTTGCGCGTCCCTTGCTTGAAATCATGCAAACGCCAAAAGAATTGCTTGCTGATGCGCACCAATTTCTAAAAGCTATTTTTGGTGGCATGATTTTTACCGTTCTTTTTAACTACTTGTCAAATGTTATGCGGGCTATTGGCGATTCACGCACGCCATTGATTGCCTTGATTATCTCGACTGTGCTTAATGTTGGCTTGGAATTTCTATTCATTCTTGGGCTACATGCTGGTGTCTTTGGGGCTGGGATTGCTACCGTTATCGCGCAAACATTTTCTGTCGTTTTCTTGGTTGTTTATATCAAGTTTAAGGTGCCTGTCCTCCATTTTGGCAAAAAAAATCTTAAACTTGATAAGAAAGAGATGAAACGGCATTCGGCGCTCGGCTATCCTATGGGATTTCAGTCTAGTATCATCGCGATTGGCAGTCTAACCATGCAAATCGTGCTCAATAAACTGGGGTCGGATGTTGTTGCCATGCAGGCGATTGGGCGGCAGATTGACCAGATTGCCATGCAGCCGATGATTAGTCTCGGGCTTGCTGTAACGACCTTTGCAGCGCAAAACTATGGCGCTAAAAAGTACAAACGCATGCTGATTGGGCTAAAACACGCCGTGATTGTTGATGTGATTTGGGGTATCACCTTTTGCTGCCTGCTCCTGACGTGCAACAAATTTTTCTCTGGTCTTTTCGTCAGCCCGAAAGAAACGCATATCATGGCATTAGCCTTTGATTATTATCTGATAAATGGCGTACTTTACTGGGTTTTAGCGATTCTATTCATTGTGCGTGGGTTCATTCAAGGCTGTGGCAACAGTTTAGTCCCAACACTTGCAGGTATCGCAGAGCTTGTTATGCGGGCTGGCGTTTCCGTCCTTGGTCTCATGACCTTTGGCTTAACCGCTGTCATTTTCGCCAGTCCTGCTGCTTGGATTGGTTCTGTTATGATATTGATTCCGAGTTACTTGAAGATTACTAAGGATTTAAAAAATAAAGAAAAAGCAAGTTAAAAGGTAAATTTTAACCTGCTTTTTCTTTCAAAAATGCGGCAACATTTTCAACCGCAAACGCAATCGCCGTCTCATTTGGCGACATTTTCGGATGATGGAGGGCGTAAGGCGTTTCAACGCCAAGCCAAAACATGACACCAGGGATTTTCGACAAAAGGTAACCAAAATCTTC
Organism: Pseudolactococcus hodotermopsidis; assembly: GCF_011170085.1. Lineage (GTDB taxonomy): Bacteria > Bacillota > Bacilli > Lactobacillales > Streptococcaceae > Pseudolactococcus > Pseudolactococcus hodotermopsidis. The sequence continues at coordinate 11,786 of NZ_BLLI01000019.1, forward strand.
ACCAGTCATGGCGGGTTCAATCTCAATCAAATTCACATCAGCTTGCTTATCGAAAAATAACATCAACTCATTTGCAAGTTCAGGATTATTTTCCACTGGCAGATAACCACCCTGTTTAAGCTGAATCTCAACCTCAAGACCAAAACTCAGCGCAATTCCCTCGGCAATCGTTCTAAGGCGCTGCTGGGTCAGCTCATTCATCTCTTTAGTCAAGGTGCGAATCGTACCGTGGAGTTGCGCAGTTTCGGCAATGACATTGTTAGTCGTACCAGTATGCAGACTACCAAAGGTAACAACTGCGCTCTTAATTGGATCAACATTTCGGCTGACAATCGTCTGGACTTGCGTAATAAAATAACTCGCTGCAATGAGTGCGTCATTTGCCATATGCGGAAAAGCAGCGTGACCGCCAGTGCCTTTAAAATTGATTTTGACTTCACAAGTTCCTGCAAACAGTGTCTGCCTATTAGTCGCAATATCGCCAACTTTGAGGTCTGGTCTGACATGTAGGCCATAAAATTCATCTGGGCGAAAATCTCCCTCAAACATCCCCGCCTCATACATGAGCATACCACCCGCCTCATTTTCTTCAGCAGGTTGAAAAAGGAAAATTAGCGTATTTTTCGGCTGATTTTCTAACACCTTTTCTAGCACACCGAGGGCAATGGTCATGTGCATATCATGCCCACAGGCGTGCATACGACCGTCGTGGCGCGACTTAAACGGCAAGCCTGTCTCTTCTGTGATTGGCAAACCGTCGATGTCTGTGCGCCAGCCTATCGTCTTCTCAGGCGCTGCACCATTAACCTTGACAAGAATACCTGTCTGCCACGTTTTGAGGTCAACAAATGCTTTGTCAGCCGTCAAATCGTGCAGAATCGCCATGAGATAGGCGTGAGTCTCGAACTCTTCCAAACCAATTTCGGGAATTTGGTGCAAATCCCGACGAATTTTGATTAAATCTAGCATATCTAAAATATCCCCACAAATTCTAGCGACAAATTTCTTAGCAAATGCGCCTTTTCCTTGAATTTTCTGGACAACTGCATAGCCAAGCGCTAATAAGGCAAACGCAACCCCTGAAATAACACCTGTTGTTTGTAATGGTTTTTCATTTTGATTTCTCCATTTTATTCTGAATTAACTAGAACCAACCGCTCACTAACATTTCGGCACTATATGTCGCTAAACCTTTGATAAAATTTTGGGCAAACGTTCCTTTTTTTCGACTTGTTTGCACAATAGCATATATGACTGCAAAAATCACTGAAAATCCCATTAAAGTTAGGACACCACACCACAAGGCTTTTATTTTAAAGACAAGTCCGATGAGGAGTAAGACGAACGCAATTCCTCAGACAATCGTTGCAATAATTAGATTTTCTTTGGTGTTTTTATCTCTCTTAAAGTGTGCGGAGCGCCTCTTCAAGCGCTGTTTTCTGTTTCGTTCTATCATCAATCTCCTTAATCACACGCGCTGGCACACCTGCGACGACAACATTTTCAGGCACATTTTCAGTGACAATCGCACCTGCTGCGACCACCGAACCATTGCCGACTTGAACTCCCTCGATAACGACAGCGTTCGCACCGACTAGGACGTTGTCGCCAATCCGAACAGGTTCAGCGCTTGCAGGCTCGATAACACCCGCAAGAACAGCACCCGCGCCGATATGCGAGTTTTCACCGACCGTCGCGCGACCGCCAAGAATCGCCCCCATATCAATCATCGTCCCAGCACCGATTTCAGCGCCAATATTGATAACAGCACCCATCATGATAACAGCATTATCCCCGATGTCAACTTGGTCGCGAATGATAGCCCCCGGCTCAATCCGCGCATTGATTTCACGTTTGTCAAGTAAAGGCACAGCTGAATTTCTACCGTCTTGCTCAACCACATAATCACGATTTTCAGTCAAATTAACCAAAAGTGGCGCAATATCAAGCCAATCGCCAAAAAGTGTCTGACCGAGTTTGATAACAGTTTTGGGAATAGTACCAGTCAAATGCCCCTCAAATGTAACTTTAACAGGCGTTTTCTTCTCAGCGTTAGCGATAAATTGAATAATTTCTTGGGCGGACATTTTATTTGACATGTGTGTTCTCCTTTTAATTGAACTTCAAGCTAACTTTCTAGGAAAAGCTGCAGAGTTTATTTCATTATTTTTTTCTTCCAAGCAGTCGCAAATATTCTTCAGTGCCTATGCTTACGCATCATTAAAATACCAGATAAATCCACAAGAACACCAATTGCGAATACCAAAATCATTAAACTAAAGGCATTCACTGGTTTTGGCAACCATTCTTGGACATTGAGATTAAATAATAATATCAAATCTCCTATAAAGAACAAGATAAAACCAAGTTTAAAAGAACTTTTCATCTCACAGTTTCCTCCACAATTTTTAGAGATGCCCTTTAGTATATAACACTATTGTAACAGCAACTTTCAAAAACACATCAGACCTTAGGCTGATTGTCACTTTAATCTGTTCCATGCTATCAGCGCTGCAGCAACGGCAACCAAACTCAGCAAGAGCAAGGTATCAAAGCGCTGCCATTTGAGTATGCGATATTTACTGCGACCGTCGCCGCCTTGGTAGCCACGGCTTTCCATGGCAATAGCAAGGTCGTCTGCACGTCTGAAACTTGACACAAACAAAGGAATCAAAATCGGAATGACTGATTTGACTTTTTGGACGAGATTGCCTTCGCCAAAGTCCATGCCACGCGCTTTTTGCGCATTCATAATCATCGTTGTGTCGTCCATTAGCGTTGGGATAAATCGTAGCGATATTGACAACATCAAACCGATTTCATGGACTGGGACTTTGATCTTTTTCAATGGTGCGAGTCCTGTTTCTATGCCGTCAGCTAGGGTTAATGGCGGTGTTGTCAGCGTAAGCAAGGTTGACATGAAAATAATCAAGACAAAACGCATGAAAATATAAGCAGCATTTTGCACAGAATAGGTCGTGATTTTGATAAGCCATATTTGAAACAGGACGTCGCCACCAGTTGTAAATAACATTTGAAAGATAACGGTAAATAGTATCAAGCCTAGCATCGGTCGCAAGCCTTTGAGAAAATAGGAAATGCTGATACGACTGAGCGCCACGCCTAAAAAAGTAAAGACGGTCAAAATGCCGTAGCCGACCACATCATTTGCCAAAAAAATAATCAAGACAAAGGCGAACATGGCAAGGAGTTTGCTGCGCGGATCCATGCGATGAACGAGTGAATTGCCTGGAATATAGCGCCCGATGATGAGTTTATCCATGATTTGCCACCTCCGTGATTGCTTTGACTAGCTCAGCGCGCGTAATCGGCAACTGCTCAAAATGCTGCCCCCGTTCCTGCAAAAGCAAGGCAAATTGCGTTGCCTTGGGCACGCCTAGCTGATGTGCTGTCATAAAGGCAACATCTTGGAAAAGCTGAGCGGGCGTGCCAGTCTTGACAAGCCGCCCTTTTTCAAGCACATACATGGTATCAGCGTAATCTGCCACATCGTCCATGAGGTGAGTGACAAGAATAGTCGTCACGCCCGACTGATGAATGCTTTCAAACAAACGCATCATGTCGATTCGCGCCTTGGGATCTAGCCCCGCCGTTGGTTCGTCTAACACCAAAACTGACGGTTTCATAGCAAGAATGCCTGCAATCGCCACACGGCGCATTTGTCCGCCTGAGAGTTCAAAGGGCGAACGCTCGAAGAGTTCATCTGAAATGCCGACAAGTCGTAATTTTTCACGTGCGGTATTTTCCGCCTCTTCTTTAGATACGCCAAAATTTTGCGGGCCAAATGCAACGTCTTTAAGCACTGTTTCGTCAAATAATTGCGTTTCGGGAAACTGGAAAACGACGCCCACTTTTTTGCGGACGGGCTTGATAGCCTTTGCTTTGCTGTCGGGCTTTATCGTGATGTCATCTACTGTAACATTGCCAGAAGTTGGCAAAAGTAAAGCGTTTAGATGCTGTAAAAGGGTTGACTTACCCGAGCCAGTATGCCCAACAAGCGCCGTGAAACTACCGTCAGCGACCGTCATGTCAATATCAAAAAGCGCTCGACTTTCAAACGGCGTATTAGGTTGATAAGTGTAGGTTACTTTGTCAAAATGGATTGCCATAAGAAGTCTGCTAGCTCGCTTTCTGTATAGTATTTTTCGGGAATCTGTACGCCATTTTGTCGCAACTCTCTTGCAACATTTGATGAAAATGGCACATCAAGTCCGATTTCAGTCAGATTATCATTGAGAAAAAGTTCATCTGGGCGCGCAATTTGCTCGATTTTGCCGTCTTTCATGACGATAATCTGATCAGACAATGTTGCCTCGTCCAAATCATGCGTGATTGAGATGACCGTCAAACCGTACTGCTCCTTGATTTCACGCACAACATTGATAATCGCCAAACGTCCTTTCGGGTCAAGCATTGATGTCGCCTCGTCTAAGATAATGATGTCTGGGCGCAAAGCAACGATTCCAGCAATTGCAACACGTTGTTTCTGACCACCAGACAGGCGAGCCGGCTCTTTCGTTTTGAAATCTTGCATGTTGACGCGCCTTAGTGCAAGTTCGACCCGCTCTACCATCTCGTCACGAGATACACCTTGATTTTCCATACCAAATGCAACATCATCTTCAACGGTTGAACCGACAAATTGGTTATCGGGATTTTGGAAAACCATGCCAATTTTTTGGCGGAGCTGCCAAACATTTTCTTCCGTCAACGTTTCGCCATCAATGACGATTTCGCCCGATTCGGCTGCCATGAGACCATCTATCAAACGCGCCGTTGTTGACTTGCCAGAACCATTGCGCCCAATGATAGAGACCCATTCGCCACGAGAAATGGCAAAAGACACGTCATTTACAACATAAACGTCGCTTTCTTCATCGTATTTGTAAGTTAAATTTTTTATTTCAAGAATTTTCTGCATGTGAATATTATATCAAAAAAAAGCCGTGTTTGTTGGCTTTTCGAGTTCTGATTTTAAATGTAATCGTTTTAATTTTGCTAGAGCCACTTTTTAAACGGATTATTATTCAAAATCAGCATGTCTAGGCAACATCGTCTCATTTGTTTGAGCAAGCACAGTCATCAAACTTAGCACAAGCCCCTCAAATGTCAAAAAAGCTAATTGCACAAAAGATGAGCCCATGGCTTGAGAAAATTCAGATGTTTTTTGAGTCGTTTCTGACTTAACCTTGCTAGGTAACACGAGAACTGTCTCAGCTAAATGACCAATCGTTGACTCTTTTTTGGCAGTTACAAGCGCGATGTCAACATTGTTTGTAACTGCTTTTTGCGCTAGACTTTTAAGACTATCCGTCTCGCCACTTCCTGAACAAATAATCAGCAAATCGCCCGCTTTTGAATGTGGCGAAGAGATTTCGCCAACAAGGCTGACAGAAAGCCCCAGATGCAATAACCGATTAGCGAAAGTTGCAACGACAGCACCACTGCGCCCAGCTCCTTGCAAGAAGATATGATTGGCACTTACGATTTTATCAATCAATTGCTCAGCTTGATTGTCATCAATTTTTGTCGCGTTTTCTTGTAATTCTTTTAGGATGTTTGTTATATTATTTTGGATGTTCATTTATTTTTCTACCATAATCAAATATAATCGTCTGAAATGTCATGAATAAGCGGTCTCTTTTGGACTAAAGCGATTTTGCCTTGTTCTTCCAATTTTTTTAGTGCTTTTTTTATGGCTGATTGACTATGTTCAGCCCTCATTTTCCTTGAAACAATCTCCTTATCTGGCAATTTATCCTCAATTCTTTCTGTAAATAGTTTTGATTGCGCTAGCAAGAATAAAATATCTTCCTCTAATGGTGATAAATCAGTGTCAACTTTAATATTTTCCTTGGCATTGTCTAACTGAGCAACCTTTAATTCCAAATCAGCAAGTATCGACCTTTGCCCCTCATCAATAATTTGAAGTAAATTTAAAACAAAAAAAGTACCTTCCGCTTGATTATCAGCATGTCCTGTAAAAGCGAACGCATCATAATATTTCTTTCGATTTTCATTAAAAAATTGCGAAATGCCTAAGCCTGTATAAATATCAAGTTTCCTTGACAGATATTTCGATAGAATATAACGTCCAGTTCTACCGTTGCCGTCATAAAACGGGTGTACATTTTCAAAGAAATAGTGACCTACCAAGGCTTTAATCAAAAATGGGATCTCAGAATCATTGATAAAAGTAAGCCAGTCAGTCATCATCTGGCAAATTTTTTCGCCGTTCGTCGGCGGGATATGAACTGTTCCTCCGCTTTTTTCATCTGTGATAAACACCTCTTTAGCTCTGAAAAACTGTCCGTCTGGTAGATTTTCACTAGCTATTTCGCCATCTGTCAACTCATCATATATCCTTCTTATCTCTTCAAAAGTTGTGATATGCAAGGCATTATCATTGATAATATCAAGATAGAGCTTAACCGTTGATTGCAATCTAACCTTTTTCGTCATATTTTCCAAGGCTTTTTTCGCCGAGTTAATCTCTTTGCGAGTTGTCTTTATCCCCTCAATTTCATCTGTACTTTGAATGGCTAAAGTTAATTTTTCATTGTAAAATTGTTTCCGCGCAACACCTGGTAATTCCGAGGCAAGTTCTTCAATTTTGCGTGAATTTTCGATTATTTTTTCTGACAATAAACTGATTTTAGGCAGATTAACAACAAAAATAGGCAATTTAGTTTCTGATACTACTCCATGTTTCATCAAATGAGGCTTAAGAATCGTTTTTAATGTCGCATATCCTTCAAATCTCTTAGCATACTCATCTTTATAGGCGTTATAATTCATATATTTAACAATTCTTAATTCTTTATAGCTCATATTCTTAAATTAACCTCCATAATTAGCATTTTTAGTCATTATATCACTTTAAATTAAGTTTAACAAGCTAAAATGGACAATTTCATCAAAAAAAACGACGATTTTCGCCGTTTTCCATCTCATTTCCTAAAAAACTCAGACTTAGCCGAATCAATCGCAACACTTGCCAAATCATCGCCATTTGCCAAATGCCCAACCGAGCCGTTCATGTGTTTGACGCGAGATGAAATCTCCTTGTGACGACCGTTGACCATTGGTCGCGCTTGCGGATTGCCGAGATAGCCACAGGTGCGTTTGACCACATCAACTGTTTTCGGGTCGCTGTTGCCACAGTTTGGACACTGGAAACCACGCTCAGTTGGCGTGAAATCGCCCTCGAAACCACAGTTGTAGCAATGGTCAATCGGTGTATTTGTGCCAAGATAGCCCACACGGTCATAAGCATAATCCCACACCGCCTCCAAGGCTTTCGGATTTTGTTGGAGCATTGGATATTCACAGTAATGGATGAAACCGCCGCTGGCATAGACTGGGTAATCTTTTTCAAAATCTAATTTTTCAAATGGTGTTGGATTTTTACGAACATCATAGTGGAAGGAATTGGTATAATATTCCTTATCCGTGATGTCTTTGACACTGCCAAATTTCTCAGTATCCAGACGACAGAATCTGTCAGTCAGGCTTTCTGACGGTGTTGAATAGATTGAAAAATGGTAATCATATTCGTCAGACCAATCGGCAGCCGCTTGTTTCATTTCACGTAAAATATCTAATGTGAAAGCCTTGGCTTCTGGAGTCGTTTCCCATTCGCCACCGTAAAATTCAGTTGCGACTTCATACAAACCGATATAACCGGCAGAAACCGTTGCCCGACGGTTCTTGAATAGCTCATCGACAGAGTCTGTACGTGCTAAACGTTTACCAAATGCACCGTTTTCATAAAGGATAGGCGCATTGGCGGGAGCCGCCTCCTTACAGCGCTCCACGCGGTAAACCAGAGCGTCTTTGACGACCGTCATGCGCTCAAAGAAAATCTGCCAAAACTTGTCCTTGTCGCCCTTAGATTCGAGGGCAATACGCGGCAGATTGAGCGTGACAACCCCAAGGTTCATGCGCCCATCAACAACATCGTGACCGTTTTCGTCCTGCCAACCTTGCAGGAAACTGCGACACCCCATGGGCGCTTTAAACGACCCCGTCAGCTCAACAATCTTGTCATAGCTGACAATATCAGGGTACATGCGCTTAGTCGCACACTCCGCGGCAAGCAGCTTGATGTCATAATTTGGCTCATTTTTGTTGAGATTCAGACCACGTTTAATGGTAAACACGAGTTTCGGGAAAATGGCTGTTCTGCCCTCTTTGCCTAAGCCTTTAAGACGATTTTGGAGAATGGCTTTTTGAATTTCGCGCGCATACCAGTCCTCGCCAAGTCCGAAACCAAAGGTTGTAAAGGGCGTTTGACCATTGGACGTAAAGAGCGTGTTAATCTCATACTCAAGACTCTGCATGGCATCATAGATGTCTTTTGTCGTCTTAGCACGTGCATAATCCTCACGTTTTTCCGCTGCAACCCACTCTTTGGCATCTTTCATATGTTTCTCATAATTCAGCGCAGCATAAGGTGCAAGCACTTCGTCAATACGATTGACCGACGTGCCGCCATACTGAGATGAGGCAACATTAGCAATAATCTGAGAAATCTGAGCTGCAGCCGTTTGAATTGATTTAGGGCTGTCAATGACAGCATTACCAAGTTTGAAACCATCATGTAGCATACCCTTAACATCAACCAGACAGCAGTTTGTCATAGGTGCATAGGGTTGGTAATCTAGGTCATGAAAATGGATGTCGCCCTTTTGGTGGGCATTTGCCACATGTAACGGCAACATTTTCAGCCCAATTGATTTGCCAACGATACCAGCTGTCAAGTCACGTTGAGTATTAAAAACATCACTGTCTTTATTGGCGTTTTCATTGACAACAGTCTGATCTTTATTGATGAGCTTGTCAATCGTGAAATTGATGTCCGTTGCTTGCGAGCGCGCAAAATCGCGTTTAGTTCGATAATTGATGTAGACTTCTGCCAATTCATACTCATTTGCATCTAATAAAACGTGTTCAACAATATTTTGAATCTCATAAATCTTAACATTATTGTCAAACCGATCAAAAATCGTCGCAATAATTTTATCCGTCAAGCCCTCCAGTTTCACTTCTTGAACTGGTGACATATGGCAAATTTCATCCGAGGCCTTGCGCAAAGCCGCATATATTTTTTCTGGTTCAAAAACCAAGTGACGACCATCGCGCTTAACGACTGTCATTGTTTTTACTAAGTTTTCAGTTTCTTCCCAAACCATCATGTCTAGCACCTGTTTCTATTTTTATCTTAGATTATTCTACCAAATTTCGTCCTAGATGTAAAGAGACAAATCACTATATCTTGTGCTTTATTATGAAAAAAAGCAACATAACACACAAGATATAGTTTGTCAAGCTATTTACTTGGAGAAAACAAAAATCCCGTTTTTAGACGGAATTTTTGTTATTGACAGAGCAATTTAGGCTCTTCTTTCTGCGTCTAACAGCGCATAGATTCGAATTATCTTCATCATTGCATAGTTTTCCAAATTGAGCCTGTAGGAATTATCGTTTTCTACTTTTAAAATAGATTCCTTGTCTGCGCCTAGAATAATTAAATTAACGATGAAATTTTCGGATAACTGACTTTTCTTCAAGTTCATCATCAGAAAAGATTTTCGGCTCAAGTCAGTTACTATAGTTCATACATACAAAATAACCCTAAATGAGCGTATGTAGGCGTGTATTCTGATGGTGGTATCTCTGGAACAAGCACAGGTGCAAGAACAGAATTTCAACGAATGATAGCTGATTGCGAGAAAGGTAAAATCGACATCATTCTCACAAAATCTATTTCAAGGTTTGCGAGAAATACGGTTGTATTCTTTTGTTATCGACCTTTTTTAGAAAGCCCGTGATTGCCGCATTTACTCGGCTACCACGAGGCTTTTTTGAATGTATGTCATACCTAGTGGCAAAGGTACTAAGAAATGATAACTTGCGTACCCCTGCACACCCCTGATGGGGGTAATCGTTAAACTGCACCCATCAATCGTTAAATTGCATACCCCGCCCTCGCTACTTCTTCATGCTGCTTGCCTTGCTTTTAGCGCGGTCGGCAATCTGACTCTCTGTAAGTGCATTCCTCACCCATGAAGTCGCCTCTAATTTTGCCCACTCCCCATACTGTTTCTCAATGTGCTGTGGCAAGCGCATTCCTGAAACAGCTGCCATAGCAATGCTGATAGCAACGCTTGTGTTTTTAACTACATCTGAAAATCCCATACTTATTTCCTCCTCTCCTAAATTTTGTAATCATCCATGATTGTCTGTCAAATATCACACTCTCGCGGATTCCATGCCATCTTTTTACCTCTTTATATCATTTTGTGGTAGTGACATCAAAAATTTTCAAATCAAAGCTCCAGCTAATAAGCCCTTTGCCAGTGTGCCCATGAGGCAAAACAGCAACTTTGAAAATGGTGACCTCTGTATAATCGACTAAGTCAGAAAAGATAACATTCCAATCGGTGTTTTTCTTAATATCAATGTTACCTATGCCTTCCCACTCAGCGTTTCCTACATCACCACCTTTCCCTCGTGAGATAAAAATGTCATAGGTAATCCCTTCAACATCTCCCTTTTTAACTTCCGTAATAGAATAAGACAGTTGAAACCCTGTGCAATGTTCAACTGGATTGTCGAAGACGAGAGTGTTCACGCTCCAACTTTCAACGCTCTCCTGTTCTGTTGAAAAATGGTATGGATACTTTGGCTTTTTGGGTTCTGATAATTCTGAGGATGTCATCGCTTGAGTAGCCAAATCCGCAGAAACATTTGCATCAACAGTTTGGCTCGTGTTAGAAGTGAAATTACTTGATTGTGGCATTGGGAAACCTAAATACCCCCAGTATCCTAAGCCAACTAACGCCGCAACACCTAAGATGATTGCAATGATTACCGCCGCCCAGAAGCCCGTTCCGTGTTTGGGCTTTTTCGTAATGGCTGAGTATGTAGAGTTAGAGCTCCACGTGGAAGTAACCCTTGGTTTGGGTTGTGAATATGTTGCTGAGCCTTTCACCGTATTATGCCATTTCTTTATTTCGATTGCCATTTGAGCACAAGTTGGTCGTTTTGTTGGGTCACCGTGCCCATCCACAAAAGCCTTGCGAAACATTTCTTGAATATTTGCAGGAAGTGTTGAAATAGCCGGTGCGTCCGCTGGCAAGATTTGCTGTTGGCTGCTCATAAAATAGGGTGTGAATCCTTTTTTTATTCCCTCTTCTTTCATTGGAGGAGCAGGGATAGAAACACCAGGTTTGATTTTCACCCCCGCTACATAGGGGTGATACCCGTTCATGAGTAGCGAAAAAATGTGAATTGCAACTGCGAATCTATCCGTCTCTTTTATAAAGGTAGGTAAGCGCATATTTTCGTACAACACACCATTTTGAGCCTTGTTTAGAAGCTCTGGTGCAACAAATTCTGGGTGAGCTTCTATGCAGCGGAATGGTCTTTGAGGAGCAGAGGGATTTTGGATATGAAACGAATCTGTATCTACTAATGTTACCTGCCCATTGGAAGCCACACGAATATTGTCGGGGTTGAAATCGCCCACAACCTGTCCGAGTTGATGCACTTCATGCACAGCATCACAAAGGTAATGTGCGATAGCAAGCCTGAACTCTAAATCTTTCCATTGACTATTTGCCGCATACACGACATTAATGGCTTTTGAGTCTGAAACTTTGGGCATAACATATCCAGCGAATTGTCCGCTCTCAGATATAATTTCCTGCGGCCATGCTGCTCGTGTTGGGCTGGGGCGAAGAGATACCATATGGTGTAACTTTTGTTCGCGACCAGTGGTGCGCTCTTGAGATTTGTATATTTTTGCCACACTTCCAGAATGCCCTTGCAAATCATATACCTCTCCAACCTTTCCTTTTCCGAGACGATTGGATGTTGTTATGTATGTGCTACCATTTTGACCATTGTAGACAGACATATTAGGTTCTCCCTCCTTTGTTAATCGTGCCCCTGGCTACCCCGAATATGATGAAATATCGTCTTCGCCAACATCGCCGCTGTTTTCATCGGAAAACGTAGACTCTGCGTGATTTGACGATGAGGGAACAACTTCATTGTCCTCATCATTTGAAACAGCACCCTGTGAAGCGCGGGGCAGATACGGATTCTCTGTTACTGGCGGTTCACTCACAAGCGGCTCGCTTGTTGACGTTGTGTTGGTATTGGTTGGCATGGCATCGTCATAGCTGAATAGACCAGAGAAGAAACTAAAAACAGAAATTCCTCCGATGACCGCTAAAAAAACGACTATAACAATGACAATCTCCAGCAGTTTGCTCTGCTTCTTCTTACCGTTTTTGCCGCCTTCCCCAGACGTCCTAATAGGGTTCGGCTCACTCTGGTTGCCTCCCACGCTGGGCTTTGATACTCCGCCATTGCTGTCAACTTGAAAAGCATCATCTCCACTAATCACAGCCGTCACTACAGGCGGTTGAGCTACTACACCCCTGTCTTTGCGAGAAGGATATAACTCCTTATCGGACTGAGCTTTCTTTTCTGCCCAATTAGGTTCTGCATATAGTTCGACAGCCTTCAGCGCTGGGATTTTATCAACGCTGCTACCAATAATCGCAAGCGCAGTTTTGTCATCTTTGCAACGTAGCAGCATTTTGGTGATATTGTCTTGAGCGCAGACAGTATTTACTGTTTGATGCACCATGTCATGGTTTTGAAGCGCCTCCAAATACGTTTCGGAGAGAAGTTTATATAGTAACTCTCTCTTCAAGTTTCCATCAAGGAAATCTTTTGTAATTTCACTGTACTCCCTCTCGTGTTTGCGATACCAGCCCGGGTGCATAAGAAAAGAACACATCGGGATATACAAGTCTTTTTCACCTGTGCCAAGCTCATATGGTCGCATTTCACCTCGCATTCCATCCGTCAAAAGAAGGACAGATGTAAGCACATCTCCTCGGAAAGCATCTATTTCCCATGTATCTTCTCCTCCGCGAAGAGGAACAACAGTGCTTCCATCTTTTCCATTATGGGGCTTTGTTATTTCTGAATAGTCCCCATAAACGGTCAGCCCAAAAATTCCACCGTCACCAGCGTGACCATAATATAGCCTGTCTCCGTTAAAAACAACCAAGGACAGAGTGGTATCATAGCTTTCAAGTGGCTGTCTATCTTGTTCAGCTTTATCCTTGATTTTTTTCAACGCTGCATTGTATGCGCAGTATATCGTTCTTTTAATTCCGTTTTCCCTAAGCGATACTGGCATATATGAGGCAACGAAATTCACTGCTGTTTCTACAGCCATTTCTGAACCTACCTTAGAGTTTACGGCGGAACCAACACCATCTGCGACTGCTGCAACCACCCAACCATTTTGAAGATCTATAAATTTGCAAGAGTCTTGACATGGAGTTTTGGTTTTATCATGAGACGTCCCGCGAACAGAATGTCCATAAATATAGTAAGACATAATTACCTCCTATTGTTTATTGAGTGACAAGCTCTACGAACACAATTTAGTATCGCCCGCAGAGCTTGTCCCAATGCGTTTACCATTGGCTTGGCACAACATTCTGTGGAAGCGGAGCGTAGTCAGGGTCTGCATCAGGGCGACTTACCGAAATGTAACTCATGCTTTCAGCCATCCAGTCGAAAATGCCTGCAAAATCGTGACCGCTCATATCAAAAACACGCTGTGACAGTCTGTGAAGAACAGTCTTGTCTGCATTGTCAACCGCAAGTGACCAAAACTTTAGCTTGCTCTTTTTTTCTTCGCGCTGAACCAATTCAATGGCTTCCTCAATATGATTTGCCGCTTCACCCTCCGGACGACCATCGGTAATCATAAATATCCAAGGCATATGCGCAGGCGTTCCTTTCGTAGCGTAGAGAAGGTTGCGTTCTTTCACTAAGCGAACAGCCTCTTTGATGCCTTCGCCCATGTGGGTCAACCCACCAGCCGAAAGAGTGGGGCCAGTCATGCTGGCAATTGGAAGGAAATCTTGCACCACACGTGCGTGGTCATTAAACTCCACGATAGCCACATCCAAGCGCAATTTTGCAAGCTCGTCCTGAGAAACTTGGTCGACAAACTTTTTTACGCCTTCGTTAAGGCTACGGATGCTTTCGCCGGACATTGAACCCGATGTGTCCAGCAATAGTACACATGCCAAGTGGGATTCGCCGGGAACTTCAATCTTGTTGTTCATAATGAACCTCCTAAGTGATTTTGTATTTCCCGTGAGGTTGGCCATTTCCTCTGGGGATGCTTTTATTATATCCGATGTCGAAATAAATGGGAATGATTTATAATTGTCTGTATTTTGGCACATATTGTAGAACGAGTGAAACAAAATGAAATTTAACGCAATGCTAATAGTATAAATGCAATAGCGCAACAATGTTACGATTTGTTGCGCTGTCGGATTATTCGAACATAGCCCGCCCCCGGCACTTCCCAATCAGAAAACCTAACCGTGACAGCAGTTTTGTCAAAAAGAACCCTTGCTGGTTGAATGTATCGCGCATCTTGCATTGGAAAGAACGCATAGCCAGACATTTCTAAAAAAGACTGCGCATCGCCTTGTAATACGTATGAGTGGTCCAACTCTTTACAAGGAATATCTATGCGAAATGAGTTTGCGGCTCGTTCTGGCTGGTAATCATAGACAATGCTGTATTGCAATATCACTTGGATATTGGTGTCATTAGGCAATAATGGAATCTGGATAAAAGCTTCCCATTGTTTTGTCGAAGAAGCAGCTCCATTTATAATATGCCGCAATTCAGTTCCTGAGTAATAATCTGATGAAGGGATGCCATTAATGGTAACTTTGACATCATCAGCACTAATTTTTACGACAGCAAACTCGGTGTGACTAATTCCGAATCCAATCTTATGTGAATATTCACCAATCTCTTTTACTATAGTTTGTGTTTGAATTACTTCGCGCTGAATTTCAGATTTTCTTTCGGTAAGTTTTATAATTTCTTCTTTCTCATCTGTTAAAACTAAGGCAGGACAATCTAAAAGGACATCAACTTTTTCTGAATAGTCCTGCTTGGCTCTTTTAAATTCGCTTGTAGTACACGAAAAAATATCAATAGCGGGTGGTTCATCCCACTCTGGGGGAATGCGGGATGTCACTTCGCCCATATGTTTTTCCACAGCTCTTCTACACTGTAAGGTATTAATGAAATCCGCCAATAGACCTACTTGCTCAGTATGCTTAATTTGCTGCTTGACTTTAGCTATTATCTCAGCCTGAGTGTCTAACAACTCGTACTGTGTTGCCAAGGAGTCAAGTAACGAAAAAAGCGCAGAACCAGGCCGCTTCTTTACCAGCTCACCAGCCATACCACTTGAATATTCTAATATTTTGCCTATTATATTGTTCGAAAAAGCTCCGCCATTTATCACTTTTGCTTTGTTACGCGACAACGTTCCAGTGTCTATATAGGTGCAGTTGGCGATTTCAACTTGGGTCAGCCACCCATTATTTAATACAAAAAGAAAATAGTCCTCGTGTGTTAGTGTTGGTTTCATTGAGTTCCTCCTAAAATGAATGCATTTTGTCATCTATGCAGAGAGTCGATAATTCTGGAGAAATCACAGCACATGAAATTTCACAGTTTTGTTTCTCCATAATGGACAGACTCATTTACACCCCGAATTGCTTAGCCGCAGTATTCCTAATAAAAGCGATTGTTTCCTCTTTGAACTTTGTCTCAATAGCCGTCTGCAAGATATATTTCACATAATGGTCAACGTCAACATCCTCGATTAGGCTGAGTAAGGTCGGAACGAAATAATCCACCGGTATCACGTTAATCAAGAAACCTTTGACTTGATACTCCCGCAAACAGGGCTTTATCTTGTTAGGGTCATAATAAACAGACCGACCAGCGATGAAGTGCATTTGAGTTTTTCCGGCAGCCAAGACCTTGTCAGCGGCGTGGCGAATATCGTGGTCGGTGAATGTCTTATGCTTAAGCTCGTTACAAAGGAAAAGTGAGCCGCTCTTGTAAATGTCTAAGTCGCTGACTTCTTTGCTTGAAGCACCACTCTGGTTGACAGGATGAACCTCGACAACATATTCATCGCAGATGCCGCCCAAAACAGAGGAAAGATTTGACAAAGTGCGAACTTTTTCATTTTCTTTTGAGGTAATTTGAATGTTATCTGATGATGTTTGTGTATAGATGTCTTTGCCATTATTAGTAATGGCATAAATTCCCCCTTCAGATTCTAATGTTTTTTCTGCACTTTTCGCCAAATCTACCAGTTTAGATTCCCCAAAAACGTCACTGATAACACATATATCTTGCGTCACAACTTGAATGCGTTCACGTCCAACATCAAGCTCAACTTCTCTTTTTTGCAATTCCTTTAGCTGATCAATCGTTGTCGTATAAAGGTAAGTAGCTGTTTGTTCCTCTTCGCCACTACCTTCACTTGGCACAATAAATAACTCACCATTTTTTCCCAAGTAGGTCAACTGACTAGGTTCAGAAACAAGCGTGCTAACTAAAAGTTCATCATGAAAACCACCAATTTCATCCACAGAATAAATCACACTTTGTTTCTGATGATTCAAAGTCGACACATAAACCTTTTCTTTCACTTTTTCCATGTGAATAACTTTTTCAACTTCACTCGGTAATGTCAGTTTCGTTTCTTTATAATTTGTAGTAGGCGGTTGAATGACGATAGTTTCTTTTGATGCTTTTGTTTCCTTTTGCGCTTCCTTTTTCCCACACCCAACTAATAAAAAAATACTTATCACTAAAATTAACGTTGATATTTTTTTCATTTTAAGCTCCATTTCTAATCACTACGTTCGGTGAATCAAATAATCCGAATATGAGTATAAGTGCGCATCTTATCTCTTTAAAAAACACCTGTTTTAAGTTCTGTATTTCCCACGACTTACCTCCTCATGTTCCGACACTCACTCGTATAAAGTACGCAAGTTATAGTACGCGCTTTCTTATTATTTTAATACCTAATTATACCAATCCTTATGACGATTATCAAATATTTACAACATTTATTTTAAATATTTGATAATATTACGAAAACAATTTAAATGTTCTGACTTGACTTATTAGTCGCTAAATTTCATCAAACAAAAATCCCGTTTTCAAACGGAATTTCCATTATCTTATTTAACATCAAAAACCAATTTATCATCTTTCAATCCAACCAAAATCACTGAATTTGGTAAAACTTTGCCAGATACGAGTTCCTTCGCAAGTGGCGTTTCCAGATTTTTCGTGATAAATCGTTTAATGGGGCGCGCCCCATATTCTGGTTCATACGCATTTTCAGCAATCCAATCAGTCGCAGCTGCGGTAAGTTCAAGGCGAATATCTTGATGTGCCAAGCGCTCAGACAACTGTGCTACGATTTTGTCAATAATTTGTTTGACCACGTTCAAGGTCAGTGGTGTAAAGAGAATCGTGTCGTCAATGCGATTGAGAAATTCTGGTTTGAAATGTAATTTCAGCTCATCCAAAACTGCCTCTTTGGTCACATTTTCAAGCGTACCGTCATCAGAAATGCCATCAAGCAAAGTTCGTGAGCCAATATTTGACGTCATAATCAGAACTGTATTTTTAAAATCAACGACAACACCCTTAGAATCAGTCAAACGCCCGTCATCAAGGACTTGGAGCAAGATATTGAAAACATCAGGGTGGGCTTTTTCAATCTCATCCAGCAAGATAATCGTGTAAGGGTTGCGGCGCACCGCCTCGGTCAACTGACCACCCTCGTCATAGCCAACATAGCCTGGAGGTGCGCCAACCAAGCGCGACACACTATGTTTCTCCATGTACTCACTCATATCTATCCGCACCATGTGGCTCTCAGAATCGAACAAATCTTCAGCAAGACTTTTAGCAAGTTCGGTCTTTCCAACACCTGTCGGACCAAGGAAAAGGAAACTACCCAAAGGTTTATTAGGGTCTTGCAAGCCCGCACGACTGCGGATAATGGCATCAGACACAGCATTGACCGCCTCGTCTTGCCCAACCACGCGCTCATGCAAGGTATCTGCCAAATGTAGCAGTTTTTCCTTTTCGCCCTCAACCAATTTAGTCACTGGAATACCCGTCAAACGACCGATGACTTCAGCGATTTCATTGTCTGTCACGGATTCTTGGACGAGATGATTACTAGCATCCGCCTCTTGCGCCCGCTCTAACTCGGCAACTTCAAGCTCCAGTTTTGGAATCGTGCCATGACGTAGCACCGCTGCCTGTTCCAAATTGTAATCATTTTCCGCATTTTCCAAGTCAAACCGCGCTTGCTCCAACTCCGCACGCTTGGTATGAATCGCCTCAACCGCCTCTTTTTCCGTCTCCCAACGCATTTTCAGCGCATTTGCCGTTTCTCGCGTATTGGCGAGTTCTTCTTGTAAAAGTGCCAGACGTTTCTTAGAGCCCTCGTCCGTTTCCTTTTTCAGCGCCTCCTCTTCAATCTCCAACTGCATCAGCTTGCGCGTAATCTGGTCTAACTCCGTTGGCGACGAGTTCATCTCAACCCGAATCGTTGCACTCGCCTCATCCACAAGGTCAATGGCCTTGTCAGGCAGAAAACGATCGGTTATATAGCGATTGGACAGAGTTGCCGCCGCTATCAAAGCATTATCATGAATCTTCACACCATGATGCACCTCAAAACGCTCTTTCAAACCACGTAAAATGGAAATCGTATCTTCAACTGTCGGTTCTTGCACCAAAACCTTTTGAAAACGGCGCTCTAAAGCTTTATCTTTCTCAAAATTTTGCCGATATTCATCCAAAGTCGTTGCCCCAATCAAATGCAGCTCGCCTCTTGCCAACATCGGCTTGAGCAGATTTCCCGCATCCATTGACCCTTCAGTCTTACCCGCACCAACAATCGTATGAATCTCATCAATGAACAGAATAATCTGACCATCAGACTTCTTGATTTCATTTAAAACAGCTTTGAGCCGCTCCTCAAACTCGCCACGGAACTTAGCGCCCGCAATCAGCGCCCCCATATCCAGACTGAAAATCGTCTTATCTTTGAGATTGGCAGGCACATCTTTCTTGACAATGCGTTGCGCCAACCCCTCAACAATCGCGGTTTTTCCGACACCAGGCTCGCCAATCAAAACAGGATTATTCTTCGTCTTGCGCGACAAAATTCGCACGACATCCCGCACTTCCTCATCGCGCCCGATAACAGGATCCATCTTACCCGCACGGACTTTTTCAACCAAATCCTCGCCATATTTTTTGAGCGCCTCGTATTGCTCCTCTTGATTTTGACTCGTCACACGACTCCCTCCTCGCATACTTTCGATTTTTTCTTTCACATTTTTCTCATTTACGCCGTTTTTTAGCAAATATTCGGTCAAATGGTTGTGCGCTTGTGAAAACAGCGCAAGTATAACCGTCTCAGTGGACAGAAACTCATCTTTGAAATTCTCAGCAAGTTTCTCAGCCGAACTGAACAATTTGAACAAATTTTGACTCAAATTTTGCCCATAAGCCACATTCCCACCTGTTACAACAGAAATCTTATCCAATTCTTGATCAATTTCAGTCTCAAAATCTGACACCGAAAGCCCCAAATCTTGATAAAAATCATGCGCAAATTGCCCAGGCTGAATCAAAAATTTCCAAAGATGTGCGATTTCAATATTTTGATGTTGCCGAACTTGTGCAATTTTTTGCGCCTCAGCCAATGCTTGTTGTAAAGTTGTTGTCATTTTTTCAATATTCATCGTTGTTTTTCCTCCATTTTCAGAAGTTTATACCCATTTAAGTATGAAAACGAAACATAAGATTTTGTGCTTAAATGCGTATAATTAGAGATTATCTATCTCTAAATCTTATTAGACTTCTCCCGAAATTAAATTTCGAAATTGATAATACCACAAATTAAGGACGCCCGAAGTAAGTGCCTCTTTCTTCGATTACGATATTTCTGAGCCATACACTTAAAGGTTTTGATTTTAG
>NZ_BLLI01000020.1 GCF_011170085.1 Pseudolactococcus hodotermopsidis
GCTAAAATCAAAACCTTTAAGTGTATGGCTCAGAAATATCGTAATCGAAGAAAGAGGCACTTACTTCGTGCGTCCTTAATTTGTGGTATTATCAATTTCGAAATTTAATTTCGGGAGAAGTCTAATAAATTAGACGATAAAATTGTTAAGAATCTGTTAGGTGAACTGAAGGCGAATGTTGGTAGTCAAAATAAGGCGTTCAATTTGTTAAAAAAGCAAGAAATTGAAGAAAGTGCCAATATATCTTTTGAGATACTTCAAGAAAAATTGGAAAATAATCAAGATTTACATGGGAGATATTTAACGGGTTTTCTTGCTCGTGGTCACGGGAGTGCAACAAGTGACGCGGATAAGAAAAACCAAGCTGTTTATGAAAATATTTGTTCTCTTTCTGATTTCATTATTCATTCAAGTTGTGATAATCCTCAAACTTGTACGGACAGTAAGTGTAAACATACTAATTCAAATACAGATAGGGACTATTGGCTAAACAAATCAAAATACAAGAGAGCGCTTCTTCAGTCGTCGGATTCACATAATTTGGATGAAATAGGTTCTAAATATTCTTGGATAAAGGCAGATTTAACTTTCAATGGCTTACGACAAATTTTATTTGAACCTGAGGATAGAATCTCACTAGGAAAAGACAATCCTGATAGGAAAAATGATTATCAAGTAATTGATTTTATTGAGTTAGACAACGGAAAGAAACTTGACAACGGAAAGAAACTTTTCTTGAGTTCGTCATTAAATACTATTATTGGTGGTCGTTCAACGGGCAAATCAACTTTAACTAACACTATTGCTAAAACTTTACAAAATCCAAATTTCATTCCTATTGATAAAAACACTAAACAAGGAATGCACATTTTTGATAAAGATATAACTATTGGTTGGCGTGATGGGCAAGAGCATAAAGATTTAGAATTTCTTCCACAAGATTACATGATTAAAATTGCAGAAGATGATGATAGACGAAATGAATTAGTAGGAGATATAGTAAAATCTGATGAAGAAAATTATGCTAAAATTAAAAAATTTGAAAGCGAAACACAAGAAAATCAAAATCAAATAAACACTTTAATTCAAGAATGGGAAAATCTCAAAACTCAGTTGTCAAATCTGAAACATCCTGAGGGAGATAAAAAAGGAATTACTACACAAATAGAGAAATTGAAAGAAGAATTGTCTTTGAAACAAAAACAAAGTAATTTTTCAGATAACGATAGCAAAGAATATGCTAATAAGGTTAATGAATTAAAGAACGCAAAACAACTTGAAAAGGATATTGAAAGTGATTTAACCCACTTATCAGAGATAAAAAATCAAGAAATTCAAATAAACGCAAACTTATCAAACTTAACAGATAAAACTAAATTACAATTACAGAAATATCTAGGTGAACTACAACAGGAAATTAACCAAAAATGGAAGGAAAGATTAGACAAAGTTGTTTCAGAGAGTTCAGAATTTAGGGAGAAACAACAAGACAATATAACAAAAATTGAGAGTTTGGCTATTTACAAAAAAGGACAAGCTCACATTGCAAATGATGAATCATTAGCTAAATTGGATAAACAGTTAAAATCTGAGTCCGATAAGTTGGAAGAATTTGAGAAATATGAAAAAGATAAGGCGGGTATTGAAAAGCAAATTAAAGATAACCAAACTGAAATCATAGAAAATTATAAAAAATTTAAAGATTTTCGTGAACAATTGCAAACTGATTTTAAAGTAAAGGCTGGTTCTGTTGAAATTAAATTGGATTTTAAACCTATAAAATTTGAAGACAAGATTAAATATTTGAATGGTAAAAACGCGACTAATAATAGTTTCATAGAAAAATTTGATAAAGGTTCAGACGATACAATTCAGACAATTTTTGATGATTTAAGATTAACCTATAATCAGAATAAAAATCAAGACAATTTAATCAAAGAGGTGTTATCTCAGCAATGGTTTACTATTAACTATACTTTACTATATGAGGAGGATGATTTTGAGCAAATGTCACAAGGGAAAAAATCATTTGTAATCTTGACTTTGATTTTAGAATTTAGTAAAGATAAAAAACCAGTTATTATAGACCAGCCAGAAGATAGTTTAGATAATCGAGCAATCTACAATGATTTAACAAAATATTTGAAAAAAAAGAAAAAAGAGCGCCAAATTATTTTGGTGACACATAATCCGAATGTTGTTGTGGGGGCAGATGCTGAGAACGTTATTGTCGCCAACAAACATTCTGGAGATTCTCAAAATGAACAGGATATTAAGTTTGCTTACGTTAATGGTGGTTTAGAAGATACTTTCGTTGATGAAAAATCAAAATTTGTCCTTGCAAAACAAGGAATCCGTGAGCATGTGGTGGAAATTCTTGAAGGTGGACGTGAAGCGTTTGAGAAACGAGAACAGAAATATAGATAAGTCAAGAATATAGAATAACCACTTAATGTCTGGGTGAGTGATTATTTTTCATACTATCCTCAAATCTGCTCAAAATCCATTTTCTTAATCTATTGGTTATTTTGTAAATTTAGGGCGTGATATAATGATGATAGAATTGAATCAAGCAACAATAGCGAAAGTGAGAATCATTGGAAACAATGCAAATAAAAACAAAGAAATCTCTATCCATAGCAGTGCTGCCGAGTATCTAACTTTCATCACATCAAGTGGCGTGGAGGCGATATATGCTGATGAAAATTTCAAGTAACTGTATCGGATGAAAAAACTACGAGACAAAACACTATAATTTACAAGCAATAATTGCCGTTGGCTATAAAGTAAATTCTGATCGTGCCGTGCAGTTTCGGAAGTGGGCGACACAAATTGTTGAAACATTTACACTTAGCGGAGTTGATTATAAATAGAGCCAATACTGAAAAACAATAAAGGTAGCGAATTATTACTCGCTACCTTTATCTGGGTTATAGGTTGTTGTTTAGTGTTTTTTGATGGACTTCTTGGTGGTGTGGGTGGTAATTGAATGCCCCCAAAACCGCTATGTTATGTTGATGATGAGACTACCGGTTTTGTCGGGATGTTATTTTCATTAGAATAAAACTTTTACAGTAAAAAAATAATCCAAATGACAAAGATGAAACAAAAAGCACCAAACAAGTGCTCAAAAAATAAATTGAACAACCTGTTGAAAAGTCCATGTGTTCATAACATCGACTTTCTCGGCATTTCTTTGTAGAGTTGTAAAGGATTGACAAAATCATCAGCGTTTTGTCGTTCTGAATGCGTTTAGCATGGCGTGCGTAATCGGACAAATGGCGATTAAACCAGATTGCTGACGACGAACGTAGGTCTGCGTTTTCTGATTGATGAATCCAAGTTAATGAAAACGATGTCTTGCTTGTCTGGCAGATACATTATTCCCCAATCTCAGTGGCTAGAAAAGTCACATCTGCGACCGATTCTTTCATTGTCAGAAGTGAAAGGATTCTCGACTTTTCGCGCAAGGATAATGACGTTATCAACGCCTTTGTAGACGAAAAATTCAGCACCGATTTCGACATCAATTTCTTTGGGAATGGTAACAGTCGTTGAATTGTCGATTTTCCGAGTTTTGACAGTGTTCATGTGTTTGCCTCCTGTATACATTTAGTATACACCTAAAAAGAAATTCAAGTAAAACTTCATCCCTCCCCCAACAAAAAGTCCAAAAACAACTGCGCTGCAGCACTAAGCAAAACATTTTTCCGCCAGACGAGTACGTGGTGGCTGACGTGATTGGGCGAAAAAGGAACGAACGTCAAATTGCTCACAGGGCGAATCGTAAGTGCCCCCTCGACAGCAATCGTCATCAGATGTTGCTGCGCTAAAAGGGGCAGGGCATTTGTCAATAAGTTGTGCGTGCTCACAATATCAAGGTCATTTGCCTGAATATGTAGCCAGTCAAAGAGGCTACTGCTGACAATGGCACGGCGGGACATCATCGTTTTTCTGCCCAAAATATCGTGGCGCGTGACAAATTTTCGTCTCGCAAGTCGGTCATTTTTCCGAACAATAATGCCCCAACGCTCAGTCGGTCCAAGACGTTTAAAATGATATTTGGCAGCCTCAACTGGCTCAATCAAAAGCGCCATGTCAAGCTCGCCACGGTCGAGTTTCTCCCGATTATCATCGCCATCAGCATTATACAAATCAATCCGAATCTGCGGATAATGGTCGTGAAAGTCGGCTATTTTTTTCGCCAAAAATTGCGCAATTGTTGTCTCGACAACGCCAATCGTCACAGTTCCAGCGGGAATTTCCTTGGTTTCGAGTAAAT
Source organism: Pseudolactococcus hodotermopsidis (assembly GCF_011170085.1). GTDB lineage: Bacteria > Bacillota > Bacilli > Lactobacillales > Streptococcaceae > Pseudolactococcus > Pseudolactococcus hodotermopsidis. The sequence goes on from NZ_BLLI01000020.1 coordinate 4,283, forward strand.
CGTTGCGTGTTTTGTCAAGTATGGCAAGAATTTGCGAGGCGCGTTGCTGAAAAAGCACACCCGCAGCGGTCAAAGTAATCTGACGCTTGCCCCGAATCAGCAAACTTGTCCCGAGCTGTTTTTCAAGATCAATCAATTGTCGACTCAAAGTCGGTTGTGTGATGTGTAATTGCTCAGCAGCGCGCGTGATATTGCCAAGTTTCGCCACAGTTAAAAAATAATGTAAATGTCTTGTTTCCATAAATTTATTATACCATATAAGCATGGTAAGTGATTTAAAAGAAGTATTTTACATGATAAGAATTTTAAGCGATAATATAAATATAGAAAAACGAGGTAAACATCATGGAATTTACAAAAATAGGACAAACAGACATCACGATTTCAAAATTTTGCTTGGGGGCTATGTCTTTCGGCGATTTTAAAAAGAGTGGTTTTCATGCTTGGACTTTGGACGAATCGCAAAGTGAGGAAATTGTTAAAAAAGCCTTAGATTTAGGCATTAATTTCTTTGATACGGCAAATACCTACTCGGCAGGGACTTCTGAGACCTATCTTGGTCGCGCAATCAAGCGACAGATCAGTCGTGATAAGGTTGTCCTCGCCTCGAAAGTTTATTTTAATGACGGGCATTTGTCAAAAACCGCCATTCATCGTGAGATTGACGGCACTTTGGCGCGTTTGGGAACGGATTACCTCGACCTGTATATCATTCATCGTTTTGATAACAGCACACCCATGCTTGAAACAATGGTGGCGCTGAATGATTTGGTAAAATCTGGCAAAGTCAGAGCGCTTGGTGCCTCAGCAATGTATGGCTATCAATTTCAAAACATGCAACAAATTGCCAAATATAACAATTTGACAGCATTTTCAGCCATGCAAAATCATTACAATCTACTCTATCGTGAAGATGAACGGGAGCTGATTCCGATTTGTCAACAAGACAATGTTTCCTTGACACCATACAGTCCGCTCGCCTCGGGGCATTTGGCACGTCCGACTTGGGAATCACCCTCAAAACGTGGGCAAACTGATCAAACAGCACAGACAAAATATAACAAAACAATGATAGAGGATATGAAAATCGTCACACGTGTGCATGATTTGGCTGAGAAATATAATTGTAGCATGTCGCAGATTGCTTTTGCTTGGCATTTCAAAAAAGGGGTCAGCTCGCCGATTATTGGGGCGACAAAAGCACACTATCTGACTGATGCAGTTGGTGCATTTGAGGTCAATTTGACGGCTGAAGATATGGCTGATTTAGAGGCATTTTATTATCCGCATGCAATTGTTGGGGCGCTTTGATAAATTTCTGCTTGACCTAGAGTCCACTCCAGCATTTATAATAGAATTATCAAAAAAATTGGAGAAATTACTATGAAAACACTTTATATCACACGCCACGGTCAGACTTTGTTTAACGTCCTGCACCGTGTGCAAGGTGCGAGCGACTCGCCACTGACGGCGCTTGGCATTAAGCAGGCGATTCGCGCGCAGGCATTTATCGAAAACGTCGCTTTTGATCACGCCTACACCTCGACTCAAGAGCGGGCGAGCGACACTTTGGAGCTTTTGCTCAATGGTAAACTGCCATACGAGCGCATGAAAGGCTTGAAAGAGATGAATTTCGGCGTTTTTGAGGGGCAAAGTGAACAGCTCAATCCACCAGTTGCGGACTATGATACCTTTTTCGCTGAACATAATTATGGTGGTGAGACACGCAAACAAGTCGCTGAACGCATGAATCAAACGGTGTTAGAGATTATGAATCGCTCAGACAATCACACAGTGCTAATCGTCAGTCACGGTGCAGCAATTGTGAATTTTCTAGCTTTATATTTTGACAAATCGCAATTTAGTTCTTTTGGTAATCTTGCGACGGTTAAATTACATTTTGATGAGAATAAGCAAACTTTTAGCCTTGAAGAATTGTTTAGATTGGCAGAACAGATGTCGGTTAATCACTAAAGGAGTAGCCAACCCAACGGCTAAGCGGTAAAACCGCAAAGCCACGTTGTGCCTAGCTACTTCCCTAAACTCTTCGGCATTTCATACCTCAATCGTTAAAGGAGTAGCCATGGAATATATCACATTAAATAACAATATCAAAATGCCTTTACTTGGTTATGGTGTTTTTCAAGCCAATGACAATGAGACTTATATGGGGGTCAAAATGGCGCTTGAAATAGGTTATCGTTTGATTGATACAGCAGCTATGTATCATAACGAAGTCGCAGTCGGGCGCGCAATTAAGGATTCTGGGATACCACGTGATGAGATTTTCGTGACCACAAAAGCTTGGATTTCCGATACCGGCTATGATAATATGCAGTATGCGATTGCCCGCTCACTTGATCGTTTGCAACTTGATTATATTGATTTACTGCTTTTACATCAGCCTTTCGGCGATATTTTTGGTGCTTGGCAAGCAATGGTCGAGGCTGTAAATGACGGCAGAATCAAGTCAATTGGTGTCTCAAATTTTAGCAATGGTCAGTTACAAAATCTGATTTCTTGGCATAAAATAACACCAGCAGTCAACCAAATTGAAACGAATCCCTTTATTCAGCGTGAATCTGAATCAGCTTATATGCGGTCAGTTGGTGTGCAACATGAAGGCTGGGCACCATTTGCGGAAGGAAAGAATGGTATTTTTAAAAATCTTGTGTTAAGGGAAATTGCACAAGCGCACGGTGTGACAATCGGTCAAGTCATTTTACGTTGGCAGATTCAGCGTGGTATTGTCGTCATTCCTAAATCTATTCGCCGTGAGCGAATCGCCGAAAATTTTGATATTTTCAATTTTTCACTAAGCAGTGATGACATGCAAAATATTGCTATGCTTAATACGGGTCAATCTCAGTTTTTTAGCCATGATGACCCTGAGCAAATTGCACGATTGATGAGTTGGGAAGTTGAGGAATAATTGCCTATGAATATCAAAAAAGTCAGCGAGTTGACGGGTTTATCAATTGATACCATTCGTTATTATGAACGGATTGGAATTATTGGGCAAGTACCTCGCAAGGATAATGGTATCCGAGATTTCGGTGAGCGCAGTCTCAATCAACTGAATTTCGCCCGATTTATGCGAAAAGCTGGTATGTCTATTGAGTCGCTGAAAGCCTATTTGATTTTGATTTATGAAAATGATGCAACAACGATTTCAGCACGCAAAGAAATTTTGCAAAAGTCAGCTGATGACATGCAAGAAAAAATCAATGATTTGGCTACTGCACGGGATTATTTACAAGAAAAAATTGACAATTATGACGAACATATGCGGGAGAGCGAGCGGAAATTGACGAAGTGACAGCAAGTAAATTTAGCTATAGGGCATCTCCAAAAACTCAGATTCGCCCATTTTTGTTAGCCCATAAAATCGCTAACAGAAAAAAGATGTGCACCTGCGGTTACTCGGTGCATGAAAAAATTGCTATCTTTCCTTAGTCGTCAAATCCTCCTTGACTTGTGGCTGCGATTACTCGCCACAGAAAGTGCTTGTGCTACCTACAAGCCTTCGTCGAATTTTCTAGTCTAAGAAAATTTTATCTAAAAATGAACAAAAGCAAATCATTCTGCGACGAGTAATCGCAGGAGCAAATCATTCTGCGACGAATAATCGCAGGAGCAGTTTTTAGAAATGCCCTATAAAAAAGTCGTAGATTTGCGACTTTTTTATTAATTCTATTCTACAAAAAAATGCTCATATCGAGTATTTTAAAACCCTTGACGCTTCAACTTACTAACCAAATCCACATAAAACTCACAGACATCAAAGCCATCAATGTTTTTCCGAGTCAAGTCAATCACATCGCCATGAGAAATGCCTTGCTTGCCAGTTGTTGTCACTAAGCCCAGATAATTACCCCATGGCATAGAGGTTGTTGCCACCAAACCGTCGTTTTCGCCCTCCATGGGCTTGATAATCATGTAGCCGAGATTAAGCGGAAAGCCAGCCGCAGAGCGTGATTTCATCTGAGAGCCGATACTTTGATAAAGAACGTTTGGCATATTTGGTGCAATTTCATTTAACTGCGCACAAGCGACATCGGTCAAATCGACCAAACCGCTCATAAAATCAGGCTCGGTATCGCCGAGCTTAGTGAAAAGTTTCTCGTACTTGTTACCAATCGCCGCAACCGCCTTGTCGGGAATTTTATCCATGAGCTTACGCGCATAATTACAGCCAAAATGTGGCGTGTTAATCGTTGTCAGCGAAGCGACATATTTGTCCATGCCAAGTACGCTAATAGCGTAGCGCGAGTCAATGCCACCCTTTGAATGTGCGATAATATTGACTTTTTCAGCACCTGTTTCCTTGATAATTTTTAAAATGCTATCCCGAATTTCAGCGGCAGAAACAGGCACGGCAGCAGTAGATTGTTGCTCACCATAAAAAATTGTCGCACCATTTTCGATCAACGCCTTAGGAATCCGACCCCAGTAGTTAAAAGCCTTCCAATCGCGAAAGAAGATACCATGCACGAGCAAGATAGGATATTTTGTTGCACAAACTTGCGCCGTTTCTCGATTACGATTGCGCTCAGATTTTTTCAATTCATAGCGATATTCCTTAACCGTCGTGCGACACACTTTTTTCAATAAAATAACATTTACAACAGGTAGCCACCAAAAAATAGCGAGTAGAATATAAGTTTTCAAGCCATTTTGGCGGGACATTGTGAAAATGCGAATCAGACCATTTGAGACGAGAATGAGCAAAAAAACGGTAGCAAACACACCGTTACCAATGAGAATCGGTAAGCTAATCGTCAACTTTGCGAATGCTATTAGATAAAGGTAAAAAGCAAGGACAGCAAGCACGGAAACCTCAGCAGCTAGCAGACATTCATAGCCACCTAGCATAATTTCTAAGCGCCGATGAAGTTGCCCATTGATTAATTGTGGGCGGCTATTGAAATACAGATAAAAACCAAATAAGCCAAGACTTATCAAGATTTTCAATAAAATATGTACATGTGATAGTGAAAATAACAGAATAATATTTAAAAATGTGACCAATAAGCCATACGAAATAAGTCTTTTACAAAATGTTTTCATACGATTTCCTTGATAATTAAGAGTTTCTATTTTAGTATTATACTCAATTATACCCTAAAATGTGTCAAATTTATATCTTTAATTTGTTACCCCATAGCTTTAGTTTGTTCAACGAAATAGGAAAGTCTAAGCGTTATAATAGACTCTAAACTAGAATAATTTTGCAAAGGTGACATATGAAAGTAACTAAAATTGACACAAGACAAGGGACAGATAACAGTTGGTCGTTTTCAAATGGTAACTGTCTGCCCTTGACTGGCGTGCCTTTTGGCATGAATTATTTTGCACCACAAACGAATTTTCAAAATGGCAGTTGGTGGTTCAATCCGCGCGACCCTATTTTTCAGGGCATTCGCCTAACACATCAACCTTCCCCATGGATGGGCGATTTTTCCTATTTGTCGCTTTTGCCGATAAATGGCAAGCTAAACGGTGTAACGATTAGCGATGCGCAGTCAAGTTATCGGTCTGAAAACGCCATTTTTCAGCCACATTTCCTAGAAATCACAGCTTTGCGTTACGGTTATCAAGCACGTTTTTCGCCGTCAATGTATGGTGGGACTTTGCAAGTTGATTATAAGCAAGAAGAGGCGGGGTTATTTTTACATCTGCCTAAGCGATATGTTTTTCAACAGTTAGATGACCATCAAATTCAAGGTCAGGTTATCAATTTTGCGGGTTCAGAAGATCCAGAGCTGACATTTTATTTTACCATAAAATCTGACACAGCTATTGTCACAGCGCAAGAGAATGAAGAATCTGTTATGCTTTATTTTGAAAATGCTGGACAAGTCAATTTGCAACTTGGGACATCATTTATTTCAGTTGAACAAGCGCAGTTGAATTTGTCGCGTGAAAGTGACAAAAATTTTTCAGAAGTCAAACAAGCTGCTGCAAAAGAATGGGAAAACTACCTCAATCGAATCGAAGTAACCCATCAAAATTCAGAGCATACCCTTACTTTTTATCATAATCTTTACAGAAGTTTCTTATTTCCACAGAAATTTTATGAAATTGATAAGAATGGTGAAAAAATTCATTATGATACGCTTGCTAAATCTATCAAAACAGGTGTTCTTTATACCAATAACGGTTTTTGGGACACCTATAAAACGGTTTATCCGCTATTTTCCTTAATCGCACAGGAGAAGTTTGCTGAGATGTTAGAGGGATTTCTCAACAGTTATCGTGAATCAGGCTATTTGCCTAAATGGTTGTCGCCAGACGAGCGTGGGCTGATGCCTGGGACATTGATAGATGCCGTTATTGCCGATGCCTCAAGCAAAAATATCCGTCCAGACCTTATGCCAGAATTTCTTGAGGCTATGAAAAAGGGCGCAACTACCTCGTCTGGTCACAGTAATTATGGGCGCCAGGGTACACTTGACTATCTCAAATACGGCTACGTCCCGCTTGATTATCACGAATCTGTCAATCACACGCTCGACTATGCCTACTCAGATTTTTGTATCAGCCAAGTTGCTAAAAAACTTAAAGATAGCGAGAGTCAACGCTATCGCAAGCAATCGCGAAATTTTCTGAATATTTTTGATAATGTAACGGGTTTTATGTGCGCCAAGGATAAAACAGGCGAGTTTAGACCGCAATTCTCAGCCAATCGTTGGGGGCAAGACTATGCAGAAGGTTCAGCATGGCAATCTAGTTTTGCTGTTTTCCACGATGTAGGCGGACTCATTGCGGCATATGGTGGCAAAGCAGCCTTTCAAGAAAAATTAACCCAACTTTGCAACCAAGCGCCAACTTTTAAGGTCGGTGGTTATGGCTTTGAAATTCATGAAATGTCGGAAATGGCAGCGATTGAATTTGGTCAGTTGGCAATTTCAAATCAGCCGTCCTTTCATCTGCCTTACTTATTTAATTTTATCGGCAAGCCTGAAAATGCGCAACCTTTGCTAAAAATGCTAATGACTCAGTGTTTTGATAGCTCGCAAACAGGTTTTCCAGGCGATGAGGACAATGGTTCTATGGCAGCTTGGTACATTTTTAACAGCCTTGGTTTCTATCCATTTTGCCCAGGAACAGCGGAGTACGTGCTAGGGATGCCGCTGGTTGAAAAGGCGACAATTCATTTGTCAAATGGCAAAACGCTTGAAATCAAAACAAGTCCAAATCAGCCGCAGCAGCAATTTATTGATAAAATTAGCCGAAATGGCGTCACCTATACGAAACTTTACTTTGACCATGAGGAGTTAATGGCGGGTGGTGACATCAAATTTGATCTCGGCATTGTCCCACGTAGTCGCAATTATCAACAGGAAGATTATCCTTTCAGTCTAACAAAAAAATGAGGTAAAAATGACACATCAACCAACAAAACCAGTTATTTTAAATACAGTACCAGAATCTGTTAAGAAATTTATGGCAGAAATTGAAAGTAAATGCGGTGCTGAACATGCTGATTGGGCAGTGAATTTTAAATCAGCTTTTGCCAATACCATTGAAACAGCAGTCAAATATCACGCTGATGGCTCAACTTATGTTTTGACAGGCGATATTCCAGCCATGTGGTTGCGTGATTCTGTGGCGCAAGTTCGTCCTTATTTGGTTATTGCGCGAGACAATCCTGAAATTTCTGATATGATTGCGGGACTTGTCAAAAAACAATTTATGTATATCAATATTGACCCTTATGCCAATGCGTTCAATGAAACAGCAAATGGTGCGGGACATCAGACTGATTTGACAGCTATGAATGATTGGATATGGGAACGCAAATATGAGATTGACTCACTATGTTATCCGATTCAGTTGGCGTATTTGCTTTACAAAAATACAGGTCGTACCGATCATTTTACAGCTGAATATGTGTCAGGAATTAAAAAAGCATTAGAAGTTCTAAGAACGGAGCAAAACCATAATCAGTCGCCTTATCAATTTGTTCGAGATACGACACGGCTAGAGGATACTTTGCCAAATAATGGTAAAGGCGCAAAAGTTGCAAGAACAGGCATGACTTGGTCGGGTTTCCGTCCGTCTGACGATGCTTGTCAATACGGTTATCTCGTCCCGTCAAATTTATTTGCGGTTGTCGTTTTAGGCTACATTGCAGAAATTTTCACGACTATTTTGTCTGATAAAGCGATTGCTAAAGAGGCACAGTCACTAGCAAATGACATTCAAGATGGGATTCAAGCACACGCTTTTACTCAAAATGCTGCTGGCGAGAAAGTTTTCGCTTACGAAGTTGATGGTCTAGGCAATGCCAGTCTCATGGATGATTCAAATGTGCCAAATTTAATTGCAGCGCCGTATTTAGGCTATTGTTCACAAGAAGATGCGGACTATTTAGCAACTCGGAAAACCTTGCTTTCTAGCGAAAATCCTTATTACTATGAGGGGAAATTTGCGCGCGGTATTGGTTCATCACATACGCCCAAAAATTATGTTTGGCCGATTGCGCTTGCTATGGAGGGGCTGACAACGGCTGACAAGTTGGAAAAAGAGCGTATTCTTAACCAGCTTGTTGCAACGGATGCTGGAACACATCTCATGCACGAAGGATTTGATGTTGACAATCCGCAAAATTATACGCGTGAGTGGTTTTCATGGGCGAACATGATGTTTTGTGAATTAGTCATGGATTATTTTGATATAAGGGTGGAAAAATGAAAAAAGTCTATATTATTTCTCATAGTCACTGGGATCGTGAGTGGTATTTGCCATATGAACAACATCACATGCGTTTGATTGAATTGGTTGACGATTTGCTTGATATTTTTGAGACAAATCCTGATTTTAATTCTTTTCATTTGGATGGTCAGACGATTATTTTGGACGATTATCTGCAAGTTCGTCCCGAAAATCGAGCGCGTGTACAGACGGCGATTGCTAATGGTAAACTGCGAATTGGCCCCTTTTATATTTTACAAGATGATTTTCTCATTTCTTCTGAGGCAAATGTTCGTAATATGGTGATTGGCTTAGAAGAATCTAAGAAATGGGGCAATCCAACTATGCTCGGCTATTTTCCAGATACTTTTGGCAATATGGGACAAACACCGCAAATGATGACAAAAGCGGGCATAAGTGCTGCCGCCTATGGACGTGGTGTCAAACCAATTGGCTTTGACAATGAAGTTTTGGCAGACGATGCCTTTACGTCACAGTATTCTGAAATGAAATGGCAAGGACCAGATGGTACAGAAATTTTCGGCTTACTTTTTGCAAATTGGTATTCAAATGGCAATGAAATTCCCGCTGAAAAAGCTGAAGCTATCAAATTTTGGGATGAAAAATTAGCAGATGCTGAAAAATTTGCCTCGACGGATCATCTACTCATGATGAATGGTGTTGATCATCAGCCTGTCCAAAAAAATGTGACAGCAGCCATTGCGCTGGCAAATGAACTTTATCCAGATTATGAGTTTATTCACTCGAATTTCACGGATTATTTGGCGGCGGTTCAGTGTCATTTGCCGGAAGATTTGGGGAAAGTTGAGGGCGAGCTGACTTCGCAAGAGACCGACGGTTGGTTTACTTTGGCAAATACTGCCTCGGCTCGTGTTTACCTCAAGCAGTGGAATACGCGGGTTGAGCGCCAACTTGAAAATGTTGCTGAGCCTTTGGCAGCAATGGCGCATGAGCTGACGGGCGATTATCCACATGATCAGCTGACTTATGCTTGGAAAACGCTTTTACAAAATCATCCGCACGACTCAATTTGTGGTTGCTCGGTTGATGAAGTTCATCGTGAGATGATGCCACGTTTTGAAAAAGCTTATGAAGTTGGGCGCTATGTTGCTGAGGAAAGTTTGAAAGTTTTGGCTGAAAATATTGATACGTCAGCTTTTCCGCCAGATTCTAAGCCGTTTTTTGTGGTCAATACGACAGGTAGCACAAAAACGGATATGGTAACGATTGACATCGAAATTGAGCGTTTGACCTATCAAGACTCTCATCAATTAGGCTTGAAACCGCATGAAAATTTCCTGAAAGTTGAAACTGATGCTACACCAACTTTCAAAGTGATCAATGAAAATGGCGAAGTAGTCGCAGCAACTATTTCAGCACCTTTTACCAAGTTCGGCTATGATTTGCCAAAAGAGGCTTTCCGTGTTGCTTACAATGCCAAATATGTGACGGTTCAGCTCCATATGAGCCATTTTGCACCATTTGCACGGGAAACTTTCGCTTTGGTAGCAGGCGATTCACGTCAAATCTCTGATGAGTTGGTTGCGGAAAATGGTCGTGTACTCGAAAATGAGCAAGTGAAAGTCGACGTCATGGCTAATGGCACACTGACTATTTATGATAAAGAGACGAAAAAAACATTAGAAAACCAACTGATTTTTGAAGATGTCGGGGATATGGGCAATGAGTACATTTTCTCACAAACTGCGGATAAAAGTTTTATCACGTCTGAAAATGTGCCATTTGACCTTGACGTTCTTGAAAACACTGATTTGGTTGGCAAAATCAAACTTACTCATCATCTGAAATTGCCAAAATCAGCAGATGATGGCTTGCAACGTGAGCAAGAAATGGTCACTGATTTCAGGTTTCGTCCGACAAGTCGTCATGCTGAACTGGTTGATTTTCCGATTGAAACGGTCATTACCATTGTCAAAGACCGTAAAAGAATTGGTTTCTCAACTCAGATTAACAATACGATCAAAGACCATAGGTTGCGCGTGCTTTTTCCAACAACGATTGTTACTGAAACACATGAGGCGGATTCAATTTATGAAGTCGTTAAGCGCCCGAATACGCCGTCTAAATATTGGGAAAATCCGACTAATCCGCAACATCAACACGCATTTGTCAATCTACATGAGGCAGAAAATGGTGTGACGGTTTCAAATTTTGGTCTTAATGAATACGAAATTGTTAGCCAAAACACGATTGCTTTGACCTTGATTCGCTGTGTTGGAGAGCTTGGCGATTGGGGCTATTTCCCGACACCTGAAGCACAGTGTCAGGGCGATTTTAGCTTTGATTATGGCATTGAATTGCATGGTATTCCTGAAACGCGTTATGAGACTTACAAACAAGCGCAGTCGGCGCAAGTTGCGTTGATTGCTAAACAAACTTCTGTGCAAAATGGTAAGCTCCTTGCAAATTCACGGTTTATTGACATCAAAGGCGATAGCTTTGCGGTTACGGCAACGCTAGTGTCAAGTGAGCAACAGTTGCTTGTTCGAGGCTATAATCTAGCAGATAGTGAGCGAGCGCTTACGATTACGAAAAATGGGAAAACAGCTCGGCTACTGAATTTGGTTGCTGATGTTTTAGACAATGAGGTTGAAGCAACTGTTAAAGCTTACGAGATTCGGACGATTGGCTTTGACTAAATGCTGTAAAATACCAAGCGCAATATTATGATTGCTTGGTATTTTTTATATCAAAAAATCTTTAATTTCCACCCAAAAAACTTTAATTTGTTCAATGTTTCCAGAAAATGAAAACGCTATACTAAGGATAATATGACAATGCCCAATAAGATTTGGGTGCCAATTTTACAAATTAAGGAGAAATCAATGAAAAAGAAAGTCCTAAAACGCGTGCTACCGATTACTTTATTGTCGGTATCTATCCTTGCTATGGCTGCTTGCGAGGCAAATAAGAAGAGTAGCACTAAAGTTGACAATGGTTTGAATAACCTGACAATCAAGCAAGATGTTTTAGATTATCAAAGTAAAAATGGGCCGATTGCTTCCTACTGGTTTCCAGAAGATTTGCTTTCATGGACACCTGCTAAGGACAAAGATTTAGCTTTTAATACAAGCCATGTTACGCTTGCTAAACGGATTGACAAGGAGAAGATGACTCTTGTCAATGAGACGCAAAATAAGGATACTAAGGTTGTTGCGCTTGCCATGATGAATGAAAGTACCTCGGGGAATCTTTCGCGTGGGAATGGCGAGTTTGATGCCTACACCTTGACTTATTGGCAATATATTGACACGCTCGTTTATTGGGGTGGGTCGTCTGGCGAAGGAATTATTGTGCCACCGAGTGCTGATGTGATTGATGTGGCGCATAGAAATGGTGTGCCTGTCCTTGGGACGGTTTTCTTCCCGCAAGCTGAGCATGGTGGGAAAATCGAGTGGTTGCGTGAGGCGCTTAAAAAAGATGCAAATGGTGACTTCCCATTTGCACAAAAATTGGTCGAAGTAGCGAAATCTTACGGTTTTGACGGCTGGTTTATCAATCAAGAAAGCCAAGGGACAGATGAAAATCCGCTAAATGCAGAAGATTCCAAAAATATGCAAGAATTTCTGATAAAATTGCGCGAATATAACGGCAAAGAGTTGCAAACAATGTGGTACGATTCACAAACCGCTGAGGGCAAAATGGATTGGCAAAATACCCTTAACGACAAAAATCAGATGTTCCTTGTTGACAAGGATAACAAGCCAATTGCTGATAGTATGTTCCTCAATTTTGCTTGGAAAGATGAAGAAAATACGCATAAAGAATTGCTGAAAAAAGCTGCAGAATATGCTGCTAAAATCAAGATTGACCCGAAAAATCTTTATGCGGGTGTTGATGTGCAAGCTGATGACACAGATACTGAAGTTGACTGGAAACTTTTCGAATCGTCGAAAAATACGACATTTACCTCGCTTGGGCTTTATGCGGCGAGTTCAACTTTCAGTAACAGCGAGTCGTTCACGGACTATGAGCAGTCGGAAAATCTTTTCTGGGTCAACCCTTACGGCGATCCACGTCAATCTGCGCCGACTGATACGGCTTGGCCAGGCATTTCCAAGTATGTGACTGAACGCTCAAGCATTACTGAGTTGCCTGTGCGGACTGATTTTAATCTTGGAAATGGTTATAATTATTTCAACAATGGCAAGAAAATTTCTGAGCGTGACTGGAATAATCGGAGTTTGACCGACCTCATGCCAACTTATCGTTGGATTATTGAAAATGAGGGCGATAATGAGATGGTAGCAACGATTGATTATGCCAATGCTTATAATGGTGGCAATTCGATTAATTTCCTCGCTTCATTTGCTAAGGATAAAGTATCAACTGTTAGTCTTTTCAAAACTGATTTGACTTTGACAGATAAGACTGAGTTTTCTATCGTTGCACGTTCTGATAATAAAGTCAGTGTTTCAGCTGTTTTGACACTTGAAAATGGCGATAAAAAAGTTCTCAAAGGCGACAAAACTTTGGCTGATAAATGGGGAACAGTTACGTTTGATATGACAGAGGTTAAAGGTCAAACCGTTTCTGATATTGCACTCCGATTTGTTAGTGATACCGACATTGATCACAATAATATCAATCTTGGAGGTTTGACGATTGCTGAGAAAGCTGACAGTAAAAAAGTTGATGTTAAAGACTTGAAAATCGATGATCAAGTTTTTGAAGAAGAAGGCACAATCGGTGGTTTCCGACTGTCTTGGGCGGATAGTAAGAGCGATGAGTTGAAAGAATATCATGTCTATCAGGTCAATAAGGACGGATCTAAGTCTTTTGTCGGTGCGAGTACGGAAAATGAGTTTTTTGTCAATGCTTTAGCGCGTGAAAAGGGGCTAGATAAGACGACTTTTGAGGTCTATGCGGTCAATTTTGCGGGCGCAAATGGCAAGGCAGCAAGGGCTGAGATTACTTGGCCTGACAACTCAATTCCGAAACCGAAATTCACGGCGGATAAGACGGTTGTTGCACCCGGTGAAGAAATCACGTTGATTAACCAATCAAATCCAGCATCTGAGAAATTTAAATGGGAATTTGTTAGTGGCGATCCGAAAGAATCAACGAAGAAAAATCCAAAAGTTAAATTTGATAAGGCGGGGACTTATTCAATCAAATTGACAGCGACAAACGCTAAAGGTAAGTCTGAATCTGTCACTTTGAAAGATTTCATCACGGTAACAGAAAAAGCGGGCGATTTGAAAGATTTGGCTTTGAATAAGCCAGTTGAAGTTTCAGCGCAAGTCAATGATGGCGAGGCTGGTCCAATGGCGGTTGACGGTAAAGCTGATACGAAATGGTGTGCGACAGGCGATGACAAGCACAATATTACCATTGATCTTGGAAAAATTTCTGAAATCAGCGCAGTTAAAATCGGTCATGCGGAATCTGGTGGCGAGGGTTCTGATATGAATACATCTGACTACACAATTGAAGTGAGTGAGGATGGCACGAAATTTACTGAGGTCGTTGACCGTCGGAAAAACTCGGCAGCTGAATCTATTGATGCCTTTAAACAAGTCAAGGCACGCTATGTACGTTTGACAGTTAAAAAAGCAACGCAAGCAGCAGACACCGCTGCGCGGATTTACGATATTCAAGTCATTGGTTTTGAGTAGTATAGGTTGAGAAGAATCAAGTTTTTGAGGCTTGCGTCATTCTTGACTTTGACTTCGTCAAACAACTCCAAGAAGAAAACGGCTTGAAACAAGCATAATTAAAAAGTTCATCTCAGCACCCTTTTCGCTCCAGATTTTAACTCTGAGGTGCTTTTTAACACCAAAATAAAACACCATTATCTAGTCCGATTAAAATTTTAATCAGACTAGATAATGGTGTTTTAACGAGATTTGAGATATAATAATGAGAAGAACATTTCAAAAGAAAGTGGCAACTCTAACATGAACACCAAACAACTCGCAACACAAACAGGCATCTCAATTTTAAAAATGGTTATCATCCCAATCATCTGTTTTTTTATCCTCAGACAAGTCAGTCGTATCATGCAAGGTGTGGTTAGTTCTGGCTCGGGACCAAGCTTAGTATTTCTGGCGCCAGGAACGATTATCCATGAGGGAAGTCATTGGCTTTTCATGAAAATTTTCAGTTTTGGCACGATTCACTTTCAAGAGGTGCAGTTGTTTTCCCCAAAAACAGCGCCAAACGGTGCAACGACCCTCGGATATGTTGTTCCCTTATATAACAAACTGAATCCATTGCACCAAATGGGACTATTTTTCGGAGGTTTCGCGCCAGTTGTTGGCATAAGTAGCGTTCTTGGCGCGATTTACTATGCCGTGTTTCCCAAAACGATGCAGAAAATCGTTCATGGTTTCAACAACAAGAGCATTTTGGCGAATATCAAGTCGACGTTTCGCACGATTCTAAGCCCGATTGACAAGGACGTTGCGTGGTGGGCGATTGCGCTCCTCGTCCTTGCGGTCATTATCATCGGGACAGGTTTTACTTTGAGTAACAGCGACTTTTTTTCGATGCTCCATGGGTGTTTTACGCCGATTTTGCTTGTTATGATTTTGAGTTTGCTTGGCATATTAACGCCTGATATACAGAATGGTTTTCTTGTTATTTTTGTTAGTATGATGATGATTTTGACAATTATTATGCTCGTTTTAGGTATGATATTGACTTTTATTTTTTAGGTCGTTTTCAAAGATTAAAGTAAAGGGCATCTCTAAAAACTGCTTTTGTTCATTTTTAGATAAAATTTTCTTAGGCTAGGAAATTCGACGAAGGCTTGCTGGTGCAAGTCAAGGAGGATTGACAACGACTAAGGAAATTTTAGCAATTTTTTCATGCACCGAGTAACCGCAGGTGCACATCTTTTTTCTGTTAGCGATTTTATGAGCTAACAAAAATGGGCGAATCTGAGTTTTTAGAGATGCCCTAAATTCACTATCTGACAAATATTGCCAATTTTAACGTCTTTTCTTGTCATAGAATTGTAAAGAATTTGCAAAATCAGTTCTCTATTCCACAAAAATCTGTTAAAATAGAGAAAGCACTTTTAAAAATAATGGAGAAAATATGAGTATCTTAACAGTTCAGAAACTAAGTCACGGTTTTGGCGATCGTGCGATTTTTGATGATGTCAACTTTCGGCTGCTAAAAGGCGAGCATATCGGTTTTGTTGGGGCTAATGGTGAGGGGAAGTCGACTTTCATGGCTATCATCACGGGGAATTTGCAGCCAGACGAGGGGAAAATTACTTGGTCAACTAAGCATCGAGTGGGGTATATGGATCAGCACGCGGTGCTTGGCAAGGGGAAAACAACGCGTCAAGCGCTCTCTGAGGCCTTTCAATATTTGCTAGATGCTGAAAATGAGATGAATGCTATTTACGGTCGTATGGGTGAGATGCCTGACGATGAGATGGCAGTGGCACTTGAAAAAGCAGCTGAACTGCAAGATACTTTGGATCATTCTGATTTTTATCTGATTGATGCTAAGGTTGATGAAATTGCGCGTGGTTTGGGGCTTGGAGACTTGCTTGAAAAGGATGTCGCTGACCTTTCGGGTGGGCAGCGCACGAAGATTCTTCTTGGTAAACTGTTACTTGAAAAGCCAGATATTTTACTCTTAGATGAGCCGACCAATTATTTAGATGAAGAACACATTAATTGGCTGAGAAATTACTTGCAAAATTATGAAAATGCCTTTGTTTTGATTTCTCATGATGTTGAGTTTATGAACGATGTTATCAATATCGTTTACCATGTTAATCAGCAAAAAATTGATCGCTATGTTGGCGATTATCACAATTTTGAACGTTTATTTGAAGAAAAGAAAAAACAGCTGACATCGCTTGCTAATGCGCAACAAGCCGAGGCAGCCAAACTTAAAGAATTTATTGCCAAGAAAAAAGCTAATGTGGCAACCTCTGGTCAAGCCAAAGCGCGTCAGAAAAAACTAGATAAAATGGACTTTGTTGAAACAATTCAAGAAAAAGCGAAACCGAGTTTTGATTTCAAATTAGGCCGAACGTCTGGTAAATTGATTTTTGAGGCGAGAAATTTGGTTTTGGGCTATGAGTCGTCAGAACCCTTGTCAAGTCCGATCAATTTGACCGTTGAGCGAGGGCAAAAAATTGCCTTTACTGGTTCAAATGGTATCGGAAAATCGACTTTGCTTAAATCATTGCTTGGAGAAATTAAGGGCTTGTCGGGAGAAGTTGAGCAAGGCGAGTTTCAAATGATTGGCTATTTTGCCCAAGAAGATAAAAATCCAAGTCAAAAGACTGTTTTGGACGAATATTGGGATGAATTTTCGACCTTGAATCAAGCGGAAGTCCGAGCAGCATTAGTTAGATGTGGGCTTGGCACCAAGCAAATCGAAAGTCGTGTTTATGTGCTGTCCGGGGGCGAGCAGTCAAAATTGCGCCTAGGCAAAATTATGAATCATGATACCAACATTCTCGTCATGGACGAGCCGACCAATCATCTTGATGTTGCTGCCAAAGACGAGCTCAAGCGGGCGCTTCAAGCCTATAAAGGTACGGTGCTAATGGTTAGCCATGAACCTGAATTTTATCAAGATATTGCAACGATTATCGTAGATTGCGAGGCGTGGACGACTAAGGTTGTTTAGGGAAGTAGGGCGGTAAGCCTTATTTTTGACACAAAAAAAGTCCCGATGACAGGACGACTCTTTGAGAGTTGCTTACGCATAAAGCTTATTTTAACTTCGCTATGTTGAATTGAATGCCTCCAACACCTTTATTATCTCAAAAAATTTCTTTCTTGTCAAAAGATTCCGTGCAAATTTTGAGACAAACCGACATTTTTAAGGTAAAATAGTCTTATAACAATAAAGAGGTGATAAAAATGGCAATCGAAGTAACGGATGCAACTTTCCAAGAAGAAACGAAAGACGGTGTCGTTCTTGTTGATTTTTGGGCAACTTGGTGTGGGCCTTGCCGTATGCAAGCGCCAATTCTTGACCAACTTTCTGAAGAACTTGACGAAAGTGAACTCAAAATCGTCAAAATGGATGTGGATGATAATCCTGCAACGCCGCAATCTTTTGGTATCATGAGCATTCCGACTTTGCTTTTCAAAAAAGATGGCGAAGTTGTCAAACAAGTTGCTGGCGTGCATACAAAAGACCAAATTAAAGGTATTTTAGCTGAAATTAACGGTTAATTTTCAAGAAAATTAAAAAAACATCCAGACTTGAAAATCTGGTTGTTTTTCTATATAATGGGGTTATGAGTAAGAAAAAAGAGACAGAGATTCAGATTTCTGATAGTAAAGACGGCGTGATTTTAACAGTTGGTAAGAAAAAAGTTGCTGAAATCAAAAATATAACTGATGAAACCACGAGTGAAGAGACTTTCGAGGTTTTGGTCAATGGCAAATATATCAAGACGATGAAAAATTATCCTGAAGCCTTGGAAGAAGCTATCAAGACTTATAATCTTGCTTTATAAGACTGGCAATGAAAAGATACCAAGCAGGTAAGCTCAAGAGACTTTGCTGAGCTGTAAAATGTGGTAACAAAAGAGTCTATATCTTATGTTTTAGTATTTTAGTTGCTTATTGCGGACACATGAAAGGGCGGAAAACCGCTTTTATTTTAGAAAGTTTTAGAAAATGGTTAAGAGAGATTTATATCTAAATATTTTGATTGGTCTAATTTTAGTCGCTGTGCTTACAATTTTGCGTCTTTTTGTTATGGAGCCAATTCGTATTCATAATAATAACATGGCACCGATTTTGCCAAAGAATACACAGGTTATCGCTTTCAAAAATACCAAGTTGACCAATCTTGATTTGGTTGCCTATCGCCACGGAGATAAAAAATATATCGGGCGGATTATTGGTATGCCAGGTCAGAGTGTTGTTGCCATGGATAACATCGTCTATGTCAATGAAAAAATACTCAACGAACCTTATATCGCAGACAATCAAACCAAATTTTTGTTGTCGCATGATGACGATTTTACGACTGATTTTCGTCAAGATAAGTTGGCAAAAAATACCTACTGGATTTTAAATGATGCGCGTGATGTTGAAGATGATAGTCGGAAATTTGGTGCGATTGATAAAAAAGATATTTTAGGCGAACTTGATTTCAGATATGCGCCTTTTAGCGATTTCGGTTTTATTGAAAATGACGAGGCAAAGATTGAAAACGGCTATGCTGATTGACAAACTCCTAGGCCTTTTTTCTTTTTCAAAAATGTTAGTCACATTAAAAAAAGCGCTGATTTTATAAAGCCCTTTAAACAGTTGCAACATGTTATTTTGATTCGGTAAAAAAGTTGAAAATATGGTAAAATTAAAATAAGAGGATAAACTATGAGAATGACAGAACTTATCCAAAAGAAACGCGACGGTCATGAGTTGACCAAGTCAGAAATTTCTTGGATGATAGACAATTACACGAACGATCAAATTCCAGATTATCAGATGTCGGCATGGGCAATGGCGGTCTATTTCCGTGGGATGACCAAGACAGAAATTGCTGATTTGACAATGAGCATGGTCGCAAGTGGCGTGCAAATCGACTTGTCTGAGATTTCTGGTATCAAAGTTGATAAACACTCGACTGGTGGCGTTGGCGACAAGGTAACGTTGATTTTAGCGCCACTCGTTGCGAGTTTTGGTGTGCCAGTTGCCAAGATGAGTGGGCGTGGTCTCGGTCACACGGGTGGTACGATTGATAAACTGGAGAGCATCCATGGCTTTCAAGTTGAGCAGTCGCAGACCGATTTTGTCAAGCAAGTCAAGGAAATTGGCATTTCCGTCATTGGTCAGTCGGACGATTTGGTCAAGGCGGACAAGCTCCTTTACGCCTTGCGTGACGTGACGGCGACGGTTGATCTTATTCCCTTGATTGCGAGTTCGATTATGTCGAAAAAAATTGCGGCGGGCGCAGATAGCATTTTGCTTGACGTGACGGTTGGCAGCGGTGCTTTCATGAAAAATATCGACGATGCACGTCTCCTTGCGCGTACCATGGTTGATTTGGGCAATGCCGTGGGGCGCAAAACAATCGCTGTTATTACCGATATGAGCCAACCGCTAGGCACTGCTATTGGCAATCGGCTAGAAATTGCTGAAAGTCTGGCAGTCCTACAAGGTGGCGGCACAGCAGATTTCAGACATTTCATAGCTGAAATCGCACAGATTATGCTAAGTTTAGCTGGCTTGGAAAAATCAATAGACGAGATTCTAGCAAATCTGTCAAATGGCGCAGCACTTGCCAAATTCAAAGCACTTATCACACATCAACAGGGCGATTTTGATGAATTAGTCAACACACCAATCCATGAGACAAAATTTTCAAAAATCGTTAAAAGTCAAAAATCTGGCTATATTACGGCGTTTGATGCACTGGCAGCGGGCAAACTTGCCATGAGTGCTGGTGCTGGTCGTGCTGTCAAGTCAGACAGCCTAGATTTAGATGCAGGTATTCACATTTTCAAAAAAATCGGCGATAAAGTCGCAATTGGCGACCCGCTTTTCCAAATTTTTTATAACAAAGAAACCTTTGACGTGGTAACAGAAAGTCAAATTTTGCTAGATAATATCAGCATTTCTGACGAGAAAATAAGTATAAATGATATATTGGAGATTATCAAATGACAACATTAAACAAATACATCGATCACACGGTTTTAAAAGCTGACACACCGCAAGCAAAAGTCCAACAAATTCTTGATGAGGCAATCAAATATGACTTCATGAGTGTGTGTATCAATCCTACTTGGGTGGCATTTGCGGCTGAAAAGTTGGCTAAAACAGATGTCAAAGTCTGCACGGTTATCGGCTTTCCGCTCGGTGCTAATACTTCGGCTGTTAAGGCTTTCGAGGCAGCTGATGCAATCAAAAATGGGGCAGATGAAGTCGATATGGTCATCAATATTGGCGCAGCCAAAGACGGCAACTGGGCACTTGTCGAGTCAGACATCAAGGCTGTCGTCGCAGTCTCTAGCGCTGCAACAACGAAAGTTATCATTGAAACCTCACTTTTGACGGACGATGAAAAAGTCAAGGCTTGTGAAGCGGCTGTTCGTGCGGGGGCTGATTTTGTCAAAACCTCGACTGGCTTTTCAACAGGTGGTGCAACGGTAGCAGATATTGCCTTGATGCGACAAACAGTTGGGGCAGATATGGGTGTGAAAGCCTCTGGTGGTGTGCGTTCAATCGCTGATGCCAAAGCGATGATTGAGGCAGGCGCAACACGTCTTGGCACATCAAACGGCGTTGACATCATGGAAGGAAAGGACGCAAATGGCGGATACTGAGCTTTTTAAACAAGCGCGTAACGCAGCGAGCGTGGCTTATGTGCCTTACTCGCATTTTCCAGTTGGTGCGGCGCTTGTTGCTAAAAATGGTCTCGTTTTTCAAGGGTGTAATATTGAAAATGCTAGTTTTGGTTTGACAAATTGTGCTGAGCGTACCGCTATATTTAAGGCGGTGTCCAGTGGTATCACTGATTTTGAGACAATTGGTATCTATGGTGAAACGGATGAACCTATTTCACCCTGTGGCGCTTGTCGGCAAGTTCTGGCAGAATTTTGTCCAGATGAGATGCCCGTTTCTCTTTTTTCCAAAGACGGAACAGTCAAAAAAACGACGATTGGCGACCTTTTACCGTATCATTTTAAAGATTTGACGTAAAAAACCGAACAATTAGATAATTTTAACAAAAAATGATTGGCAAAATATTGTTAAAAAGTCGAATTTGTTGTAAACTTGATAATGAAGTAGCTCAGGTGAGCGCTAATTTGGAGGATAACATGATTATGAACAAGAAAGTATTTCGTTTTGGTTTGGCTGCGGTTGTCGCTTTGTCCCTTGTTGCTTGTGGTAGTCGTGATAAGGCTACTGATAAATCAACGGCTGATGGCAAAACAGATTTGAAAGTTGCCATTGTCACAGATACTGGTGGTGTTGATGACAAATCGTTCAATCAATCAGCTTGGGAAGGTTTGCAGGAATGGGGTAAGGAAAATGGCTTGTCAAAAGACAAGGGATATACTTACTACCAATCTACCAGTGAGGCTGACTATGCGACTAACCTTGATACTGCAGTTTCAAATGGTTATAAGCTTGTTTATGGTATCGGTTTTAACTTGAATACTGCGGTTGCTGAGGCTGCTACCAATAATGCAGAGACTAATTTTGTTTTGATTGATGACATTATCGAGGGGAAAGACAATGTTGCCTCTGCGACTTTTAAAGATCAAGAAGGTGCTTATCTTGCTGGTGTGGCGGCTGCCAAAACAACCAAAACGAAAACAATCGGTTTCGTTGGTGGTATGGAAGGACCAGTTATTTTGCGCTTTGAAAAAGGCTTTATTGCAGGTGTCGCCTCTGTTGACAAAACGATTAAAGTAAAAGTTGATTATGCTGGCTCATACAGTGATGCGGCAAAAGGTAAGACAATTGCAGCAGCGCAATATGCTGCGGGCGCAGATATTATTTTCCAAGCTGCTGGTGGTACTGGTGCGGGTGTCTTTTCTGAGGCGAAGGCGCTTAACGAAGAAAAAGCTGAGGCAGATAAGGTTTGGGTTATTGGTGTTGACCGTGACCAAAAAGACGAGGGCAACTATACATCTAAAGATGGGAAAGCGTCTAACTTTGTTCTTGCCTCAACGCTTAAAGGTGTTGGGCAAGCCTTGATTAAAATCAACGATGAAACAGCTGCTGGTAAATTCCCAGGTGGTAAGCATGTTGTTTATGGTATCAAAGAAGGTGCTGTTGACCTTGCCAATGATAATCTTTCTGATGAAGCGGTAAAAGCTGTTGATGCAGCACGTGACGACATTAAAAATGGCAAGATTACAGTTCCTGAAGATTAATGGTACTTGAACGAGCATATCTCGAAGTATTAATAAAAAAATAGTGCGTTTTTGCGCTATTTTTTTGATGATAATTTCATTGAAAATAGCTATATAAGTAAAATTTTTGATATAATGAAGTATAAAAATAGAATGGAACATTTTATGACAGGACAAAATGTTATCGAAATGCACGAAGTTACCAAGAAATTTGGTGATTTCATTGCTAACGACCACATCAATTTGCAAGTTCAAAAAGGTGAGATTCATGCCCTTTTAGGTGAAAATGGTGCTGGTAAATCAACGTTGATGAATATGTTATCGGGTTTGCTTGAACCGACTTCTGGCGAGATTTTTGTCAACGGTAAAGTTGAGAAGATTGATTCGCCATCTAAAGCTAGTAAGCTAGGGATTGGCATGGTACATCAACATTTTATGTTGGTGGATGCTTTTACGGTCACGGAAAATATCATTCTTGGCAATGAAACGATGCGTGGCATGACACTTGACATCAAAAAAGCTGAGCAAGATATTTTGGCATTGTCGCAAAAATATGGTCTTGAAGTCACGCCAGATGCACTTGTCAGCGATATTGGTGTCGGTCAGCAACAGCGCGTTGAAATTTTAAAGACCCTTTATCGTGGTGCTGAGATTTTGATTTTTGACGAACCAACAGCGGTTTTGACACCTGCTGAAATTGCAGAGTTGATGACGATTTTACAAAATCTTGTCAAAGAGGGCAAATCAATTATTTTAATTACGCATAAGTTGGATGAGATTCGTGCTGTTGCCAATCGTGTGACGGTTATTCGTCGTGGCAAGTCAATTGAAACGGTTGAGGTTGCGGGGCGTGATAATAAAGAGTTGGCTGAGATGATGGTCGGTCATAGCGTGTCATTTATCACTGAAAAATGTGCTGCTAAGCCTGGTCAAGTTGTTCTTGACATCGAAAATCTAGTTGTCAATGAAAGTCGTGGGACACAGGCTGTCAAATCGCTAGACTTGCAAGTGCATGCAGGTGAAATCGTTGGTCTGGCAGGCATTGACGGAAATGGTCAAAGCGAGCTGATTCAAGCGATTACAGGCTTAACGCATGTCGTGAGTGGTCAAATCAAAGTTAAAGGCGAAAACGTTGCTAATCGCCGTCCGCGTCAAATCACTGAAATGTCGGTGGCGCATGTGCCTGAGGATCGGCATCGTGATGGGTTGGAACTTGATATGACAGTAGCTGAAAATATCGTTTTGCAGACGTATTATAAAACACCGCTTAGTCAGCATGGTATCTTAGATTATAAGGTTATCAATGCGCATGCACGTGATTTGATGGCGGAATTTGATGTTCGTGGGGCGAGTGAACTTGTGCCGATTTCGGCGCTGTCTGGTGGTAATCAGCAAAAAGCAATTATTGCGCGGGAGATTGATTTGAATCCTGATTTGTTGATTGTCAGTCAGCCAACGCGGGGGTTAGACGTTGGCGCGATTGAGTATATTCATAAGCGCTTGATACAGGCGCGTGATGAGGGAAAAGCGGTGCTTGTTGTTTCTTTTGAGTTAGATGAAATTCTCAATGTCTCAGATAGAATTGCTGTTATTCATGATGGAAAGATTCAAGGCATTGTCAAGCCTAGCGAAACAACAAAGCAGGAACTTGGTATTCTCATGGTTGGAGGAAAAGTTTGAGTATGAAAAATCTAAATATTAGAAAAGGACTGATTCCGATTATCGCTGTGTTAGCGGGTTTTGTGCTA
This sequence comes from Pseudolactococcus hodotermopsidis, assembly GCF_011170085.1. Classification (GTDB taxonomy): domain Bacteria; phylum Bacillota; class Bacilli; order Lactobacillales; family Streptococcaceae; genus Pseudolactococcus; species Pseudolactococcus hodotermopsidis. The sequence continues at coordinate 28,580 of NZ_BLLI01000020.1, forward strand.
GGTGCAATCATCATGTTGGCATTTGGCTATAATCCGATTTGGGGCTATGAAGATTTGCTGACACAGGCTTTTGGGAATGCTAAGTCAATTGGTGAAATTTTCCGTAGCATGGGACCGCTGGTTTTAACGGCGCTGTCTTTTGCGGTGGCAATGCGTGCAGGTATGTTTAATATCGGGATGTCGGGTCAAGCCTTGGCTGGTTGGATTATGTCGGCTTGGTTTGCGCTTAGCTATCCCGATTTGTCACGTGTGATTATGATGCCTTTGCTCTTGATTATTGGCGCGTTTTCGGGTGCGCTGATTGCGGCACTTTCAGGTGTTCTCAAGGCATTTTTGGGTACCAGTGAGGTGATTGTCACGATTATGATGAATTATATTGTTCTTTTTGTCTCGACACATATGGCGCACCATATTTTTCCTAAAAAGTTGATGACCTCGCAAGATTCGACCATGGCAATCGGTGATAATGCGTCATTTAGACTAGATTTTTTGTCAAAATTGACCAACAATTCGCGGATAAATATTGGTATTTTCATCGCTATTATCGCAACGATTATCGTTGCAATTCTGCTCAAACGCACAACACTTGGCTTTGAAATTCGTGCTGTGGGGCTTAATCCCAATGCTTCGGAGTATGCAGGTATTTCTGCCAAGCGCACGATTATTACGTCAATGGTCATTTCAGGTGGTTTGGCTGGACTTGCGGGGGTCGTTGACGGACTCGGCACTTTCCAAAACTTTTTTGTCCAAAGTACGAATATGTCAATTGGGTTTGATGGGATGGCAGTTGCATTGCTTGGTGAAAATTCACCAGTCGGTATTTTATTTGCAGCGCTTTTATTCTCCATTCTCAAAATTGGTGCGCCAGGTATGAATGTGACAGGGATTCCACCAGAAATTGTTAATGTCGTGATTGCCAGTATCATCTTCTTTGTCGGCATTAAGTTTGTTATTGAGAAAATCTTGCCAACATTGCCCAAAAAAGAAAGTAAAAAGGAGGAAGTCAACTCATGAGCGTGACAACCATGTTTCAAATTTTAGTGTCATCCATGCTGATTTATGCGACACCGCTGATTTTTACTAGTATCGGTGGGACGTTTTCCGAGCGTAGCGGCGTTGTTAATGTTGGTCTTGAGGGAATTATGGTCATGGGGGCTTTTAGCTCGGTCGTTTTCAATCTGACTTTTGCTGATACTTTTGGTAAGGCGACACCTTGGGTGGCACTCTTGTGTGCGGCAGTTGTTGGTGTGCTATTTTCCTTGCTTCATGCGGTTGCGACCGTTAATTTTCGTGCAGATCATGTTATTTCTGGCACTGTGATTAACCTTCTAGCGCCTGCCCTTGCCGTTTTCTTGATTAAAGTCCTTTATGGCAAGGGGCAGACGGATAACATTCATCAGAGTTTTGGTTACTGGGATTTTCCATTTTTGAGCAAAATTCCCGTCATTGGTAAAATTTTCTTCAAGCAAACATCTTTGATTGGTTTTGTTTCGATTGCCGTTGCTTTTGTCGCTTGGTTTATTCTTTTTAAAACTCGATTTGGCTTGCGTTTGCGTTCGGTTGGCGAACATCCCCAAGCGGCTGATACACTTGGGATTAATGTTTATGCCATGCGTTATTCAGGTGTGATGATTTCGGGTTTTCTTGGTGGTATCGGTGGTGCGGTTTTTGCTCAGCAAATTTCAGTTAATTTTAGCGGTTCGACGATTGCGGGACAAGGCTTTATTGCCATGGCAGCGATGATTTTTGGTAAATGGAATCCGATTGGTACCATGCTTGCAAGTCTTTTCTTTGGTTTATCGCAAAGTTTAGCCGTTGTTGGGGCGCAGTTGCCAGGTATTTCAAGTATTCCGATTGTTTACTTGCAAATTGCACCTTACGTGCTGACCATCGCTGTTCTTGCCATTTTTCTTGGCAAATCAACTGGTCCTAAGGCAAATGGTGTTAATTATATTAAATCAAAATAAATTAAAAAATCAGTTAAAATTTGCGTTCTGAACACAAATTCTAGCTGATTTTTTAATTTAAAACAATATAATCGCCAACTTCACGATCATCTTGACTAGGCAAGATGATTTGACCTTGAAGTCCCATTTGAGATGAACCGCCGCCGTCCATAAGCACAAAATTTGTGAGTTTAAAATCGGCAACTGTTGCCATGATTTTATCATAACCAGTAGATGTTTTACTAATCATGACATAGATATTATTATTTTCATCATTGCCAATGAAACTGTGAATCATCCAGTCAACAGAACCGTCATCTTCAGCGACAACACCATCTTTGATGAGAATTTTGCCAAAACTATAAGATTGGGCAGCGCCATTTGTGAGAACTTCATCAGCTGGCGTTGTGCTATCGTAGGTTGTCAATGAGCCATCTTTGTTAATGACGAAAGCCTCATAAGCACGCTTGTTTTCTCCCCAATTAGTCAAAAGTTTACCATTGTTAATCTGAAAACCTGTAATATTACCAGTCTCCATATTAAAGCCAGAGGCATTCATAATCAAGGCATCTGGATATTTCGCCATGACATCAGATAAAACTTGTAAGCTCGGATGAGTTGAAGTCAAGGTTTTGAGGACTTGAGGACTATGAGCTTTGTAAATCGTCATTTCTTCCGTTGATAAATCGGTAAATCTATTGCCCCCTCCTTTTGAGTTGACTTTTACCCACTCAGGATCGCCAGTATTATCAACGATCGAGGTGTCATCAACTACAACAGTTGAGCTAGAGGAAATGATGGTAGCGCTTTGAGTTGACTTTACCTTGAGAGGTGCATTTTGCTCTGCCACCTTTTTATTAAAAGGTTTAATAATCAAAATAGCAGCGATGACAAGTAAGAGTACTCCAAGAGAAAAGATGAGTATTTTACTGTCGTTTTTGTTTGAATGTTTTGTCTCCATGCTATCATTATATAATGAATTGAATGTTAAGTCAAATATTTTTCAAACAAAATCTTTAAATTTTATCATTCGAAAGTGATAATGTCCTAAGTAGGTCGAAACATAAAATGTCCCAAATGTTAAACTAATACTTATGAAAAGGATATTACTCACTGTGAATGAATTGAAAAAGTATCGTGTTATCAAGT
>NZ_BLLI01000021.1 GCF_011170085.1 Pseudolactococcus hodotermopsidis
GGGCGTTTCATAAATTTAATTTTTCTGGAATATACATGTAAGTTGTCGATTTAATTTTTAGTTAATCTATTTTAAAAGTTATTTTCGTAGAAATATTTTGAAATACCAAAGTTATTGATTATATTTTAAAATATTTTTGAAAAAACAAGTGACTTTTTCATGGATTTTCCGTTAAAAAACAACTCTTCGTAAAAGATTCCGAAAATTATGTTTTAGATTAAACTTATGAAACGCCCGTGTTAATCTGAGTATTTTTAGTTGACAAGCATTAGAAAATCTGAACAAAATTTTTAGAAATTGGAATCAAGGTTTATCAAATTTGCGACCATTTGTTAATAAAGTTAAAAATATCCCAAAATGTTAGGCATTGTCTGTCAAAATTATCGTCCCTATTCACGAATTGGAGAAGAAAATACGCAATCAGCGAAAAGATTTTCGCAACGTTTTAGAGAATTGAATGAACATGCTAAGCTATTGGCAAGTGACCCAGATTACAATCAATTAGCAACGATTTCTGAAACGGAAAAAACGCCAGTTATTGCCTTGACAAGTAGCATTTTGGTTAAACATAAAATCAATACACCACAGTATCAACAAAAAGTTGAAGATTTTCAAAATGAATGTGGGCGATTGTTCAAGGGATATTAAAAATAGGATGACTAAAATCAAACTTGAAGCGATTGACACATCTGTTGTGGCAGAAAAATTTTCTAAACTTCTTGAAGAAAAGAAAACCTTACCTACTTTTTATCAAGTTGAATTATGTACAGAGTACTTCTAAAAAGAATCCAATTGCTAGAATAGATTGATCTGATAAAGATATTGAAAGTTTGTCAGATGATGATTATATTTTATTTTGGGAGTTGCAAAAAGCCATAATGAGAAAGAGTTACGAAAGTAGAGACGAAATTCCAAAAGACTACTATGAATTGATTATATATGAAAAAACTGAAACTTTTGATGAATCTGGTAGATATGATAGAGATTATTCTGAAATAATTGAGCAAATAAAACCTTGTACTTAGATTGTATTGTAAAAAACGGGAAATATAGATATGAGATTTTATCATTAAATAAAATTGCTGTTCAGACAGATACTTTATTTTAAGGAGAAAAAATGCCACAAAATTACGCAACAACAAATTTCAAAATACCAGTAGAATCATCAAGCTACCAAGAAGATAGCAACTACGTCATTTCAAAAATGGCGCAAATTCTATCCAATAAAATTGCTATTGGTGAAAATAAAATCATCCTAAACACCAATCTAAAATTAGGTTTGCCGCTTGAAAATATCAATAAGATCGCTGGTCCGATGATGGAGGCGTGGGCGCAAGAAACATTTTCAATTATCAATCAAGATATGCAAAATCAATATAATTTGGTAAATGTTGAGGTTGGTGCGAGATTAGCTGTTTCAGATATTATTTTGCAGTTTAGTAAAAATAATACTGTTGTGACAGGAAATATTGATGTTAAAGCGACTTCGGAAGATATAAAAGGTTCTGGAAAATCGCCTAATATTACCTCATTTGCTCGAATTAGAAGTGAGTATATCAAAGACCCTGACTTCATTTTCATTGTTTTGAGCTTGAAACACAAGACTTATTCTCTGAAAAATGCTGATACTGGGCTAATGGATGGTATAATGGAAGTAGCAAAGTTTAATGTTTACGACTTGAAATTTATATCGGCCAGTGATATTTCTTATAATCCGTCACTTGGTACTGGGCAGATTCAGATTCGTGATATTCATTATGTGACATATGAGATGCGCACGACTTGGGAGTTTTTGCAGTTATTAGATAAAAAATATCTCAAGTCAAGTCGCCGTGATTTTCAACAATGGCTGAATTTAGCGAGGCAAAATCAATGGATAAAAGAATAGAAACTCAAAGACTTATTTTGGGTGACGCGGTTGCAGAAATGCGTCAATTATCGGCAAAATCAGTAGATTTGATTGTAACGGATCCACCCTATAATCTGGGTAAAGATTATGGAAATAGCTCAGATGATTTGATATTTGAAGATTATTTATCATGGACAAAGTCGTGGTTATTTGAGGCTGATAGAGTACTAAAAGATGACGGAACGCTTTACATTTTCATGGGTGTTCGCTACATTTCCTATCTTTATAATATTTTGGAGCGTGACATGGGTTATCATTTTAATTCGTGGATTACTTGGTATTATACACAAGGAATTGGTAAAACAAAGGGTTTCAGTCCACGTCATGATGATATTTTGATGTTTACTAAGTCTAAGAAATTCAATTTTTATTTGGATAATATCAGAGTTCCGCAGAAATATTATCGTTCGATCAATAATATGCGTGGTGCTAATCCGTCTAATGTGTGGGAATTTAGTCATGTGCATTATTCACAGAAAAGTCGTGAAAATCATCCAACACAGAAACCCGAGGGGCTTTATGAGCGAATGATTTTAGCCTCATCAAAGGAAAATGATGTTGTATTAGACCCATTTGTCGGAAGTGGTACGGCATTGAGAGTAACGCAACAACTTAATCGTCAAGGAATTGGTATTGAGAAAAATGGTGCTTTCATTGATTTGATTGAAAAGAGATTAATGCAATCTTTTACAGGATTTGATAGTATTGATGCAAGATTAGAACGTGTGCCAAATGATTTAAATGATAAGGAAGTTCGGATGACTTATGTGAAGAATCATGTGGCATGGTTTTTGAAAAATCATCAAGATAGTGTTGATGATTTTATAAAGTCTGTCATGAAAAAATACAAAAATAAAATTGATAATGAAGAATGGGAATTTTTGAGTAGTTATTCAAAATATGCTCATCCGAAACAGATTTCATTATTTTAGAAAAGAAAGATTAAAAATAAAATGCAAGTATCAAAAAATTGGTTAAAAGAACTAACAAACATCGACGTAACATCACACGACCTATCAGAAAAAATGTCAACAAGCGGGATTGAAGTCGAGGGTGTTGAAAGGCGTAGTGCTGGCTTGTCGAAATTGGTCGTCGGCGAAGTGCTAGAAACACAGCAAATTCCCGAAACGCACCTTAACATTTGCCAAGTTGCTATCGGCGAAGAGCAGCCAACGCAAATCGTTTGTGGCGCTCCCAACGTTAAGAGTGGGATTAAGGTCATCGTGGCGCTCCCTGGTGCGCGCATTGCGGGCAATCACAAAATCAAAAAAGGCAAAATTCGTGGTGTTGAGAGTCTTGGCATGATTTGCAGTTTGGAAGAGATTGGTTTTCCTGAAAATGTTGTGCCAAAAGCCTATGTAGACGGTATTTTCTACATGCCTGAGACGGCGGAAAATGGTGCAGAAATTTTCGATTACTTGGACATGCACGACGAAGTCCTTGAACTCTCAATCACGCCAAATCGTGCTGACGCTTTGTCAATGCGTGGCGTCGCCCATGAGGTAGCCGCTATCTATGAAAATACGCACGTTAATTTTGACGAAAAAATGCTCATAGAATCTGACGAAAAAACATCAGACAAAATCGCTGTCGAAGTCGCAACGGATAAAGTTTTGACCTACAAAATGCGCCTTATCGAAGAGGTCAAAATTGCCCCAAGTCCCCAATGGTTGCAAAATCGTCTGATGAATGAAGGAATTCGTCCAATCAACAATGTTGTTGACGTGACAAATTTCGTTCTTCTATATTTCGGACAACCTTTGCACGCTTTTGACTACAACAAGTTTGATGAGAAGAAAATTCTTGTTCGCAAAGCCGAAAATGGCGAAAAAATCACAACGCTTGATAGTAGCGAACGTGAGTTGACAGACGAAGATATTGTCATCACAGTTGCAGGAAAGCCTGTCGCACTCGCAGGTGTCATGGGTGGTGAAAATACGGAAATTACAGACAGCTCAACAAGTGTTGCACTTGAATCGGCGATTTTTGACGGCACAAGTATTCGGAAAACATCGCAAAAATTCAATTTGCGCTCCGAGGCAAGCGCACGATTTGAAAAAGGCATTAACCAAGCTGATGTTGAGATCGCGCTTGATTATGCTGCAGCCATGATTGCTGAACTTGCTGGCGGCAAAATTGCTGCGGGTGTTGTGTCTAACAACGATTTCACAGCAAAAGACGTGACCGTTTCAATCACGCTTGATAAAATCAATCGTGCGCTTGGGCTTCTGCTTAATGAGCTTGAGGTAACAGCGATTTTCGATCGACTTGGTTTTGTGACAACTGTTACAAATGAGACTTTCAACGTAACTGTGCCACCGCGCCGCTGGGATATTGCGATTGAGGCTGACCTTGTTGAAGAAGTTGCTCGCATTTACGGCTATGATAACATTCCAAATACTTTGCCAAATGTTAGTAACACGATTGGCGAGCTGACAGCTATGCAGAAATTCCGCCGTGTGATTCGGACGAATCTTGAGGGTGCAGGGCTTTCAGAAGTCATTTCTTACTCGCTGACAACGCCTGAAAAAGCGGTTCAATTTACGAAATTTCCGACTGAAAATCTAACGGCGCTTGCCATGCCAATGAGCGAAGAGCGCAGGACACTCCGTCTTAATCTAACCAGCGGTATGCTTGATATTGTACGTTATAATATTGCTCGTGGCAATGATAAGCTTGCCATTTATGAAATCGGTCAAGTTTTCGCCAAATTTGGCAATGAAACGGATAATCGCCCGACGGAATTACCGACTGTGGCGCTTGCTATGACAGGGAAAGCCTATGATTTTTATGACATCAAAGGCGTTGTTGAAAATCTACTCACAAAATTTGACAAGGTGCGGTTTGAGGCAGACAAGGCAATCGGCGAACTCCACCCAGGACGTACAGCGCGCGTGATTGTTGGTGAGATTGAAGTTGGTTTCGTCGGTCAAGTTCATCCAACGACAGCTAAAGCCTACGACATTCCCGAAACTTACGTGGCGAGTCTTGACTTGACAGTGCTTCTCGCCAATCAGCCAGAGCAAGTCATTTTCACGGATATTCCAAAATTCCAAGCTTCAAGGCGTGATATGGCGCTTTTGGTTGATCGTCACGTGACCAACCAAGAAATTCTTGACATCATCACCTCAAGCAAGGTTAAAACGCTTGCCAAAGTCGAGCTTTTTGATGTTTATACGGGTGAAAATGTGGCAAGCACTAAGAAATCGCTTGCTTACACCCTGACTTTCCAATCAGCCGAAAATCAGCTGACTGACGACGAAATCACGGCAGCCGTGACTAAAATTACCAAGAAACTTGGCGAGTTTGGTGCAGAAATTCGCTAGAAAGACTTTGAATGCCATAATAGATACAAGAACTATAAAATCAAAACACTTTTTAGTTTTATAGTTAATAAAGTATAATTTGGTATTTTTTGTTATAATAAAGTCATAGCATATCTATAAAAAAATTTTTAGGAGAAAATGATGTTATTAGCACTTGCAATCACGAACATTCTGCCATTATTATTCGCTATTTATCTCATTGTCAAAAAAGGCAAGAGACTTGCAGGTATCATTTGGCTGTTACTCGTCTTGATTGATTGTTTCAATCTAATCGTTCCCCACCTTTTTTTACCGCTGACAATTTGGAATGTTATTTTGGGTAATAGTCTGAAAATTTGTCTGATTTGTCTTTCCGATATACAAAAAAAGACGGTTGTTAGAACCAGTAATCAAAAGGGTGCGACAGAAGATATTGTTTTCAAAGGTAGCTTAATTTTAAACATTACTTTAGGTATTTTTGTATTGACAATGCTTGCGACATTTGCGGCGACTTTTCTTTCAGCGCCTAGTCAGTGGCGCACGATTAGCACAAATACGACCGATAGTCTGCCACAAATTGACAGTAATCAAACCAAGCAAATTGGCTACACAGTCGATGTTGCGCGTGCCAAGATGAATAAGGCTTTTGGCGAGGTACCAAATGCCAGTCAGTTTGAACTCGGAACAGTTACAGCGCAGTTTTACCAAGGTAAGCCAGTCTATATCGCCCCAGTTGAGCAAAATTCTTTTTTCTCAAGTTTGAGGAATCATGAAACGCCAGGTTATTTTATGATTGATGCGGCAAATATCAGTGCTAGTGCAACTTTTGTCAAGAAAAATCTCAAATATACTGACCACAGTCTCTTTGCTAAGAATACAGGTTTCAAACTTTTTGCTGCAGCGCCTGATAAGTCTGTCCGCTCGACGACTTTCGAGATTGATGACAAGGGAACACCCTATTTCGTCTCAGCGCGTGGTGCGCTCCTTGCAGGTGTTAGGGATAATCAAAAAACGCGGGAGATTGTTGTTCTCAACGCTGAAAATGGTCACACCGCAACTTACACGGCTAAGACATTGCCAAAATGGGTCAACGGTGTGGTAGATGCGGAGTCAGCAGCAGAATTGCTCCAACAATACGGCGAAAATAAATATTTGGTCAACTTCAGCAAAAAAGACAAGATGTTGGTCAATGATAATGGCTCAGACAATGGCGTGTCGCCAGTTTTCACATCTGACGGTAATATCTACTACACGGCAGATTTCACGACACCCAAGTCCAAAGCTAACTCGATTCTTGCCTATGGCATGGTTGATGCGAGAACAAATGTTTTGTCAATCGTCAAATCAGACGAGAAAAACAAGCTCAGTTTGGTTGGTTTGACCGATTCAGATGCGGCAATTTTACGGGCTGAAAAACTTGATCCATCGCTCAAACTAAAGGCCTCCAATCCAGCTCTTTTCATGGTTGAAAATACGCCAGTTTGGGTGCTATCAATGACCGATTCAGCGGATAATTTCCACGATTATGTTTATGTTAATGCTCAAAATACAAGTGTTATTGCACGTGGCAATGATGCGAAAACTGCGCTTGCTAGCTATATGAATGTTCTGTCTCTTGCGCCGTCAAGTAATGGGAATGTTGCGGGTAAAGAAGAAGAAGTGACAGGAGTTGTCACACGTTTTGCTTTGGACAATGGCAAAGTTTATCTTATGCTTGATGTGACTAACATGCAATATCAAGGTAAGGTCGAAGATTTCCCTTATCTGGCAACGACAGAAGTTGGTGATACCGTTACCATGACCGCCAATAAAATGACTGAAACCGCAGTTGTTGCAACAATTACTAAATTTGAAAATGAGGACTTAAAATGAGTAGCTACTATGATCAGCACCTTCATACCCATTTTTCTTATGATTCCAAGGCTGATTTTTCAGATTATTTAGCTAATTCGACAGGTTTTCTTGTGACGACAGAACATTTTGATGTGGCAAATCCTGTCACTGGTCACACGGATGCGCCAGATTATGCCAAATATTCAGCTGAAATTGATAAGCTCAATCAAAAATACGGCAATCGTGTCTTGAAAGGCATTGAAATTGGTTATTTTGCGCCACAAGAATCGGAAATTTTGGCTTATTTGGCGGATAAAACTTATGATTTGAAACTCTTATCTGTTCATCATAATGGTGAGTTTGATTATTTGGATGACTTTGTGGCGGATATGGACTTTGATGCGATTTTCACGCGTTATTTGGCTGAACTGCACGATGCGATTGGACGTGTTGAGGCGGATGTTTTGGCGCATTTTGACTACGGGATTCGATTATTTGATGTTAGTGTTAGCGATTTACAGCGCTATGAGTCGCAGTTGACAGCTATTTTTCAGAAAATGATTGATTATGATTTGGCTTTTGAAATCAATGCTAAATCAACCCATTTATATAACAATTTGGCGCTTTATGACTATGCTTTGAAATTGGTGCAAAGCCTTGGTGGAACACTGTTTACCTTGGGTTCTGATGGTCATAAAATCGAACATTATCAACTGCATTTTGATGAGTTGATTGACTGGCTTAAGGCGCATGGTGTGCGTCAACTGATTACTTTTCGTGGCGGTAGTCGTCATTTTGTTATGATATAGTAACATTTGACCTTGAAATACAATATTTCAAGGTCTTTTTTATGATAAAATAATAAGATATGAGAAAGCAAACTTTAAAATTTTCTGTGTTTGTGATGATTCTTAGCTTTTTGATGCCGACGGTTGTCGCAGAAGATAAGAAAAATTATGAAAATGAGATAAAGGCGGCACAAGCCAATGCAACAGAAGTTGAGCTTGAGTTAGAGACGACATTGGCAGCGGTCAATGCTGTTTACCAAAAAGCCTATGCCAGTAAGCAAGAGGTGGTCGATGGTCAAGCCAAAATTGCCGAAATTTCGGAAAGTATCATCGCAACTGAGCTTGAGATGCGAGAGCGTGAAGCTATCATGGCAAAGCAAATGCGCCAAGTTCAGCTTGAAGGGACGCAATCAGACTTTATTACGACGATTATCGCCTCAAAAAATTTGTCAGAAATGATAACGCATGTGACGAGTTTACGTGCTTATCGCAAGATGCAAAATGAGAAACTCGTTGCACTAGATGAAACGAAAGATGAGCTAGATAAGCTCAAAACACAGCTACAAGCGCAACAAACTCAGCTAGAAAAAAATCAAGCAAGATATGACGACGAGTATGCGGAGTTGGAGAGCAAAATGGCAACTTTGAAACTACAAATTGCCGAAAATCAAGCGCAAATCGTCTCACTTGCAACGGCCAAGGCTGCTGAAGAAAAACGTTTAGCTGATGAAACGGCGCGTTTAGCAGCACTTGAAATTGCAGAACCAAAGCAACCTGTTCTGACAAAACCAGTTGATAAACCATTGTTAGTGCCTGAACATGAGACAGATGACTTTGATGATAATTTCCTTTCATCAAGCAATACGATGACTGTCTCAACGACAGGTTACTCATCTGATGGCTTGGACGCCATGACCCCCGGTCATATCACGGCGACGGGAATTAATCTTTGGCTCAACCCGATGTGTGTGGCGGTCGATCCAACTGTTATTTCGCTTGGTTCAATGGTTGAGGTACCAGGATACGGCATTGCTATTGCTGGCGATACAGGCGGTGCTATCAAAGGTTATAAAATTGACCTACATTTTAAAACGACCAAACAAGCGATTAAGTGGGGAAGAAAGACTGTAACCATTAATGTGTTGGGATAATTTTTTAGAGATATGCTAGAATAAACCGCCGATTTGGGTGGTTTTTTAGTGTAAACTTGTAAATTACTTAGGAGGTTGCGAAAATATGGTATAATAAACTGAGAGACTCGTAAGGGGACAAGACAATGACAGTATTAACAATTGATGAAATCAAAGCAAAAGTAGCACCGATTGCTGAGAAGTATAAAATTTCTAAAATTTGGTTGTTTGGTTCTTATGCACGTGGCGAGGCTGATGAAAATAGCGATATTGATTTGGCTTATGAACTAGATGAAAATATTTTGGAATTTTATTTATTATTTGATGAATTTAAGAAAAATCTTGAAATTAGTTTACAAATCCCAGTGTCTATCATGTCACTTGATAATATAGAAAAATCAAGATTGCCAAGAATAAAAGAAGTCAAACAAAATTTTGGAAAAGAGAGCATTGTGTTAGTTTGAGAAACCGTAATGAAATTGAAGAAGATATTCTATTTTTAAAGACGATGATTTATTATGCTAATGAGGTAGAAAGGAAATTTTCGCTCGTCAATTTAAAAGAGGATAGTTTGGAGCAAGAGATGTTTTTGGACAGCGTTGCGCTTATGATTGGGCAATTTGGCGAACAATTAGATAGGAGTAAGCTCTCCTATGCTAGTTATATCAAGTACAGAGATAAATATCCATTACATGACATGAAACAATCTAGGCATGATATTTATCATGAGTACGGTACGCTTGCTTTAGAAACTTTAGTGAAACACGTAAAAGTTGATATGCCTAAGTGGGTAGATGATATTCATAGAATGATTCGAGATTTGGAAAAAGAGTTGGAAAAACGATAAGGAAACCACTAGATATTTTAGTTGTTTTTTTATTTTTAAAATAAAAAAGACAGTAAAATGGCAAAGAAATGCCTTATCATAGGTGTACTTATAAATCGATAATGGATTGAGTTGGTACAGAATCTAAGAGCATATAAGCGTGAATAAAACTTCTAAAAGGCTTGTAAGATAGGGGTTAAGAGGAGTTTGGCGCTTGTAAGCGTATGGAATTATGGTATAATGATAATATGGTAAAATTTGGCAGGATACTCAAATCATTAAGCGGTTTTTATTACATCAAAGATAAATCTGATGGACAAGTTTATCAAACCCGCGCACGGGGAAACTTCCGACAAAAAGGCACGAAGCCGATTGTTGGCGATTTTGCTGAGTTTTCGATTGCTGAGCAGTCAGAGGGTTATGTTTTATCAATCAAAGCGCGTGACAATTTCTTGGTTAGACCACCGATTGCTAATATCAATCAGGCAGTCGTGGTTATGTCTGCAATTGAGCCGAATTTTTCCTTGAATTTGCTAGATCGTTTCCTCGTTTTGCTAACAAATAAAGGCATTAAACCCTTGATTTATTTGTCTAAGCTTGATTTACTTGATGATTTGAGTTATTTTGAGACAGTTCAAGCTGATTATCAGAAAATCGGTTATCAATTTTTCACAGATTGGCATGAGATTTTAAAAGAATTTCCTGATAAAGTCACAGTTTTCATGGGGCAAACAGGTGTTGGTAAATCAACTTTATTGAACAAAATTGCTCCTGAAATGTCGTTAGCTACGCAAGAAATTTCCTATAAACTCGGGCGCGGTCGTCATACGACACGCCATGTTGAGCTGTTTGAGATAAATGGTGGCTTGATTGCAGACACGCCAGGCTTTTCATCTCTTGATTATGAGATAGCTGATCAACCAGAGCTTAATGGTGCTTTTCCTGAGATTTCAGCGTATTCTTTTGGTTGTAAATTTCGAGAATGTACGCATACACATGAGCCAAAATGTGCTGTCAAACCCGCAGTCGCATCAGGGAATATTTTGTCATCCAGATATGATAATTACCTGCTTTTTCTAACTGAAATCCAAGGAAAACGAGAAACATATAAGAAAGTGGTAAAGAAATGCTAAAAAAAACGTTGAAAATTGCGCCATCAATCTTATCAGCTGATTTTGGAAATTTTGAGCGCGATGTGATAGGGCTTGAAATTGCGGGTGCTGAGTGGGTTCACATTGATGTCATGGATGGTCATTTTGTTGATAATTTGAGCTTTGGTGCAGATCTTGTCAAAGCCATTCGCCCAGTGACTAAGTGTTTATTGGACTGTCATCTTATGGTTGAAAATCCTGAAAAGTATGTTGATAGCTTTGCCAAAGCAGGTGCAGATAGTCTTAGTGTTCATGTTGAATCAACGCCTCATATTCATGCTGTTTTGCAAAAAATAAAAGCAGCGGGGATGAGAAGTGCAGTCGTTCTCAATCCAGGTACCAGTGTTTCAGCTATACGTCATGTTCTTGAAATGGTTGATATGGTACTCGTGATGACGGTCAATCCAGGTTTTTCTGGGCAAAAATTTATCCCAGAATGTTTGGAAAAAGTAAGAGAATTAAATGAAATGCGTGAGATTTTGGCGTTAAATTTTGAGATTCAAGTAGACGGTGGTGTCAACGATGAAACAGTCATTTCCTGTCGTAAGGCAGGGGCAGATATTTTTGTCGCAGGAAATTATATTTTTTCAGGAAATGTTGCAGAAAACATCGCAAAATTGCGAGAAAAGTTAGTATAACCTAGTAGTCAATAGAAAGTTAGCCATGAAATTTATCCATACAGCAGATTTGCATTTAGACCGCGAGTTTGAGGGGGTGGTTCAAAAAACACCTTACAGGCCTTACAAAATTTTAGAAATGATTATTGATTTTGCCATTTCGGAGGCGGTTGATTTGGTTCTTTTTGTAGGCGATAATTTTCATTGTGCGCATCCGAGTATTAAGATTCAGAGTTACTTTGCTGATCAGCTAGCGCGATTGGCTGAGCATGAGATACAGGCGGCAGTAATTTTTGGCAATCACGATTATTATCGTGAGTCGGTTTATTGGATTGAATTTCCTGAAAATGTAACGGTCTTTAAACAAGAATCGGTTGAATCTGCTACCTTGTGCTTAAAAAATGGTGAAAAAGTGACAATTTCCGGTTTTTCTTATAAACATGCGCACATTTATGAGGATAAAATAAGTGAGTACCCTAGTCGAAATCTTGAGGGAAATTATCATATTGGGCTTTTCCATGGTGAATTTTCAGGTAATAATTTTGCGCCTGCGAATTTGTCAGATATGCTTGCTAAGGACTATGATTATTGGGCGCTAGGACACATTCATTTGGCGAATCAAATGGCTAGAAATGTGATTTATCCAGGAACACCGCAAGGTCGAACCAAAAAAGAGCAAACCAATTTTGTAGTGCTTGGTACTTTGACGGCTTCTGCTCTTGAGACCGATTTTCATGATTTGGCAGAAA
The DNA here is from genome assembly GCF_011170085.1 of Pseudolactococcus hodotermopsidis. Classification (GTDB taxonomy): domain Bacteria; phylum Bacillota; class Bacilli; order Lactobacillales; family Streptococcaceae; genus Pseudolactococcus; species Pseudolactococcus hodotermopsidis. The sequence continues at coordinate 12,309 of NZ_BLLI01000021.1, forward strand.
TTCATTTTGAAACGCTGACTTTGGATTTGTCCTTGTGTGACACATTAGCACAGGCTTTGACTTTTATCAAGTCAAATTTAACCGAAACGACGGCGTTTTATAGTTTAATTTTTGAAAATTATGAGAAAATTGCTGAAAATTTACAGGAAGCGATTGGCAATGATGGGTTGATTGAAGAACTTAGACAACATTATGTGATTGTTAAGTTGAGATTACAGCCTTTGCTTGTGGAAACGGTACAAGCACGGATCGTGGTGCCTGATTTTACCTTACCAGCGATTGATTTTGCGCAAATTTTTACAAATTTACCACCTAAAAAGGAAATCCAAAAATTGCTTGGCGATTCAGATTTTCAAGCAGAAGTTATGGAGAATTTGCAATTATTTGCTAGTCAGCAGTTTGATTTTGAAAATGAAGATAAGGTAACTTGATATGAAGATTAAGCAACTCAAAATTGAAGGTTTTGGTAAACTTGTCAATCAAACTTATGACTTGAGTGATTTGACGATTTTTCTAGGCGAAAATGAAGCGGGTAAGTCAACGATTCTCGCCTTTATCAAATACATGCTCTTTGGTTTTGAAAACGCAACCAATACCAATCGAAATTTCAATCCCTTGGCTGTAAAAAACTATGGTGGTCAGATTTTTCTGACACATGCTGGCAAGTCTGTTAGCATTGAACGCTTGAAGATTTTGCGGACAGGTAAGCCGAGTTTTAGCTGTCAGATTGATGGAAATGAAATAGATGAAACGGCTTGGTTGAACTTTATCAAGCCGATGAATGCGAAACTTTTTGACGATATTTACTCGGTAACACAAGAAAACTTGCAGATTTCATCAGTTAAAGATTATAATGCTGAGCGTTTGGATGCGGAATGGCGAATGTCGGCAACAACGGGGTCAATTGCACTTTTTGACCAAACACAAGCCTTATTTAAGGCGCGTGATGCGATTTTTACGACAACACGAGCGACAAAAAAGCCTGTCAATCAGCTTTTGGCTGATATTGCGATGGTGCAAGTTGAAATTGCCGATAAAACGGTAGAAGAAGTCGCCTTATTTCCCTTGATGGCTGAAAGTCAGCAGTTGACAGAAAAAATTGCTGATTTTCATCAATTGCAAGAACAGTTGGCGGCAGATGTCAATCAAATCAAGCACCAACTTAGTTTTTTGACAGAATATCAAGAATATACGCATTTGCTGAATCATGAGACGGGGACGATTTTATCGCCAGAAGAAGCGGAAAATTTACGTCGGCAACATGCTTTGCATGGTAAGTATTTGCGTGAAACTGTTGAATTAACACGGAAAATTTTTGAGAATGAAACGAATCTGGAAAAATTAGACACACCTAAAAATCAATTTTTAAAACGTTTAGAAACGCTTGAAAAATTTCATGACCTTAAGGCTGATTATCCTAGAGCTTTGGCTGCGGAGCAAAGAGTCACTCAGCTAGTTAAATCAGAAACTAAAATTTTCCTGATTTTTGCGGTAATTAGTCTGATTTTGATGGTTGCAATGTGTTTTATCAAACCGATTTTGGGCCTGATTTTCTTGCTTGCAAGTGGCGCATTGATAGCGATTCATTTTAATCGAAATCGTAATCGGGAGAAAGAAACCACTGATAATCAAGCAGTTGTATTTGCCTTTAATAATAAATTGGCCTACTTTTCAGATTGGCTGGCACTTGCCAATAAAGATTTGCCTGAAAAAATGGCAGGTGTGATTCAGTTAGATGAAGAAGCGCAAGCTTTACAAATTTCTTTGACGCGTTTTGAGCAGAGTGAGCATATGGCAAAATTAGCAGAAGTAAAGGCGCTTGATGAAGCTATTTTTGCTGAAATTCCTGATATTGAAACAGCACCGAAACTTTTGGCGCAGTGGGATAAGCAGTCGCAAAATATCTTGCGTTTGGCTCGTCTCAAGGAACAGTTAGCTGATATTTTTGATTTATCAAAACCCTTTGATGGTAATGTGGCGCAACATGTTTTGAATCAAAAAATGTCTGAAAAAATTGTACGGGCAGCTGAAATCAAGCAATTGATTGACAAAAAAGCGAGAAATTTGGCAATTATTGAGCGACAAAAAACGGATACGACCTTAGCAGATTTGGCGGCAAAATTAGCACGGAAAAGAGAACTTTTGCGTGATTATGTGGTTGAATTTGCGACAAAATCAGCTGAAATTACTTTGACACAACAAGTCATGTCGGCTTTGTCGTCGGAAACTTTGCCTGATATTTTGTCTCGTGCCAGTGACTTTTTGTCAACTTTGACGAATCAAACTTGGCAGCAAATTTATTTGGAACAAGATGTTTTGTGGGTCAAAAATGCGGCATCTCAAAGTCTGCGCTTGTTAGATTTGTCAACAGGAACGCGTGATCAGCTACAATTAGCTCTACGTCTTGCCTTTGTTCAGTCTAAAAAGCTTGATTTTCCGCTATTTTTAGATGATAATTTCTTGCGTTTCGACCAAAAACGTCGTGAAAACTTTGCTAAAATGCTTGATACCATTGCACAAACGCAACAGGTTATCGTTTTGACTAGCGATGTGATGCTTACAGATGAGGGAGTAATTAAGTTATGACACAATTAAAAGAATTACAAGTTGGCGATAGCTTTGAGGGATTGTATTTGATTAAACAGGCTGATTTGCGCCAAACGCGTGCGGGCAAGCCTTTTTTGGCAATGATTTTTCAAGATCGAACGGGGCAAATTGGCGGGAATCTGTGGGATGCGGATGATTACATGGTCGAAACTTTTACCAAAGGGAAAGTCGTCTATATGCGTGCGGTCAAAGATTTGTATCAGGGGACACCACAGGTCAATAAAATCTTTCTGCGTTTGCCTGAGAATACTGAACCCAATAATCCCAAAGATTTCAAGCCTAAATCACCAGTTAATGAGCAAGACTTGCGTGAGTATGTATCAAAAATAATTTTCAAGATTGAAAATGCGACTTGGAATCGAATTGTGCGTTACATTTTCAAAAAATATGACAAAGAATTTTTCGACTATCCAGCTGCTAAAACCAATCATCATGCTTTTGAGGGTGGTTTAAGTTATCATACCGTGACCATGGCGCAATTGGCTGAGAAAATCTGCGAAGTTTATCCGATGCTCAACGAAAGTCTGATGTTAGCGGGCATTTTACTGCATGATATGGCGAAAGTTGTTGAGTTTTCGGGTACTGAAAATACGACTTATACGCTAAGAGGCAATCTAATTGGGCATATTGTTTTGATTGACGAGGAGGTTTCTGAGGCAGTTCGTGATCTTGAACTTGACAATAGCAAGGAAGATGTAACGATTTTGCGCCATGTGTTATTAGCTCATCACGGTTTACAAGAATACGGTAGTCCTGTTCGACCGCAAATCATGGAGGCTGAAATCATTCATCAGATTGATATGATGGATGCCAGTATCATGATGATGACGACAGCACTAAATCAAATTGCGCCAGGTGAGATGACACCGCGGATTTTTCCACTGGATAATCGCAATTTTTATAAACCAACTTTTGATTAAAAAATAACCTTATCTTTTTTTGATAAGGTTATTTTATAATCAAACTTTAATTGATTTCATTTTTAAAGTATCTTGAATGGTGTCCTCTAAAAATGAGACAATCTCGAACTGATTTGGTTTAATTGTCTCACTAGCAATCAGATTGGCAAAACCAGTTGAAACAACCCAAGTACCAGTCAATAAATTGTTGATTTTCTTCTCCGATAGTTGCGAATAAATCGGGTTATCCTTGATAATACTTCGGAAAATGTTGTAAGAAAACTCGTTGATTGAATGGTCGTCGTTGCCGTGTTTTTCCAGATAAATCGTTCGGAAAAGTTTTGGATTTTCTTGCGCAAAATTAATGTAGTTCAAACACAAGTTGATGATAGGGTCATCGTGTGTTTTTTTATTGAAAATTTGATTTTGCAAGCGATAATAAATCTGTGAAAAAAGTTCACTTTTCAGATCTGCCATATTTTCAAATTCAGCGTAAAGCGGCTGAGTTGACATGTTCAAATACTTAGATAACGCGCGTGCTGTCAATTCACTTGGAGATTTTTCAAGAATGAACTTTTCAGCACCTTTTAGAATATCTTTTTTAAAGATTGTTTTTTTTCTAGCCATATTTTGACCTCCCACTATTATGTTATTTATTATATCTTAAAATAACTATTTTAGCAAATGTTATGATGGCATATTGACTAAAAATAAATGGTATAATGAATATAAGCAAAAATAATAAATTAAACTTTGAGTTTTAACAGCTTAATAATGAAGGAGTATTTATGACAACGACAAAAATTTCAAGTGATGTGCTAGAGATTACCGTTGCTACATTCGGTGCTGAGTTACATTCTATCAAAAAAGACGGCATTGAGTACCTTTGGCAGGGCAATCCTGAATTTTGGGCACGAAAAGCGCCTATCTTGTTTCCGATTGTTGGTAAACTAAAAAATGGCAGTTATAGGTACAATGACGAGAATTTCAAAATGGCGGGTCACGGTTTTGCACGTGATAATATGTTCAAGTTGATTGATAGTGATGAGGATGACCTTGTTTTTGAGCTTAAAGATAGCAAGGAAACAAAGTTGTCTTATCCTTTTGATTTTCGTTTGCGAGTTAGCTATAAACTGCGTGGCAACAAACTTTTGGTTAAATGGGAAGTGAAAAATCAAGATGAACAAGAGATGTATTTTGGTATCGGCGCTCATCCAGCCTTTAATGTGCCACTTGAATCAGGTACTTTTGAAGCTTACAAATTAACGATAACACCTACGCAAAGTCGGCAATTTATTCCGCTTGACCCAGAGACTGGCACGCTTGATTTAGATAAAAAGACCTTGCTTGAACAAAATGAATTTTCTTTGACACATGACCTTTTTAAAGATGATGCACTGATTTTTGAAACACCAAAAGCAACTGAAGTTGTCTTGTCAAATTCAATTGATAACCGTTCTGTCAAAATTGCTTGGAAAAATATGCCTTTCCTAGGTTTGTGGAGTCCCTATCCAGCGCAAGCACCGTTTGTTTGTATTGAGCCGTGGTGTGGCATTGCTGACGATGAAAATACTGACGGCGATTTGACAACGAAATTCGGCATTAACAGTCTTGACCCTGGTAAAAAATTTAAGGCTGAGTATACGATTGAGATTAATTAGAAATGATACCACTTTAAATTTTCCGATGTTCGTGATAAAAACTTTTTATGTCGCTCTGAGTTATTTTAAGGTCAAAAGTGGTAAAATAGAAGTAATAGGCACAAAAATCAAATGAGGTAGAGTCATGACAACTAATGCTAAGAAAATTGAAACAATTTTGTCTCATATCGGGAACAACCATGATGAAACGACTGGTTCGCTGATTTCGCCGATTCATTTTTCGACGACTTATCAGCACCCTGAGTTTGGCAAATCAACTGGTTTCGACTATACGCGCACAAAAAATCCGACACGTGTGACTTTGGAAGAGGCTTTGGCTGCGATTGAGGGAGGGAAGTTTGCTATTGCGACAAGTTCAGGTATGTCAGCGATTGTTTTGGCGCTTGAAATTTTTCCTGTCGGATCAAAAATCGTTGCTTCACGTGATTTATACGGTGGTTCTTTTCGTTGGTTCAATGATCAAGCTAAGCGTGGCATTTTCGACTTTGATTATGTTGTGACGGAGGCTGATATGCTTGCTGCCATTACAGCGGAGACAGATATTGTTTATATCGAAACGCCGACTAATCCGTTGATGATTGAAGTTGATATTGAAAAAGTGGCTAAAAAAGCGCATGAAAATGGTGCAAAAGTCATTGTTGACAATACCTTTTATACGCCGATTTATCAGCAACCTTTGGCATTAGGTGCAGATATTGTGCTTCATTCAGCGACCAAATATTTGGCGGGACACAATGATGTTTTGGCGGGTGCTGTCATTGTTAAAGAGCAAGCCTTATATGATAAACTCATCTATAATCTTAACACGACTGGTCCTGTCCTGTCGCCATTTGATAGTTATTTGGTCATGCGTGGATTAAAAACTTTGGCATTACGCATGAAACAGGCAACGAAAAATGCGACCAAAATTGCGGCTTTCTTGGCTAAAAATACTGCGGTTAAGGAGGTTCTCTATACTGGACGTGGCGGTATGATTTCCTTTAAGGTCGCCAATCAAGCGAAGATTCCTGCGATTATTAACGCACTTGACGTGATTACTTTTGCCGAGAGTTTGGGCGGTGTAGAATCGCTGATTACCTATCCTGCAACCCAAACGCATGCTGATATTCCGACTGATGTGCGTGCCAGCTATGGCTTGACCGATGATTTACTGCGCCTATCAGTTGGGATCGAGGATGCCGATGATTTGATTGCTGATTTGGCGCTTGCCTTGAAAGTGTGATGTGATGACAAGATACGATTTTACGACTGCTCCCGACCGTTTGGGCAACCATTCTGTAAAATGGCGGGAAGCTGAAAAAGACGGTAAATTATTGCCGATGTGGGTAGCCGATATGGATTTTGCCACATTTCCTGAGATGACAACAGCACTTCAAAAATTCGTTGTAACTGGCGATTTTGGTTATACTTACCCTTCTGAATCTCTTTATCAGAGTATTGTTGATTGGGAATATCGCTATCATAATTATTCTATCAATTGTTCTGATATTGTTTTGATAGAAGGTGTTGTTCCTGCTATTTCGGTCAGTATTCAAGCCTTTACTAAGGAAAATGATGCCGTTCTTATCAATACACCAGTTTATCCGCCATTTGCGCGGACAGTTAAACTCAATAACCGTAAATTGATTACTAATTCCTTGATTGAAAAAGACGGGCATTTCGAGCTTGATTTTGAGCAACTTGAAAAAGATATAGTGGCTAATAATGTCAAACTTTACCTTTTTTGTAGTCCTCATAATCCAGGTGGTCGAGTTTGGACAGCATATGAGTTGAGATGCCTTGGAGATTTGTGTCGCAAACATCAGGTCATGCTCGTTTCTGATGAAATTCATCAAGATTTGGCTTTATTTGACAATCAGCACCATACTTTTAACACGATTAGCGATTTTTCAGATTTTTCAGTCGTTTTAACCAGTGCGACCAAGACTTTTAACATTGCTGGTACGAAAAATTCCGTTGTTCTTATTGAAAACGAAAGATTAAGAGAACGGTTCAAAAAACAACAACTTGCGAATAATCAACATGAAATTTCGACTTTAGGTCTCATTGCTACGGAAACTGCTTATACTTACGGTAAGGAGTGGTTGGCTGAACTCAAGCAAGTGCTAGCGGAAAATATCAATTTCTTAGTGGCTTATTTTGCTGAGCATGCACCGCGTGTGCGTGTTATGAGGCCAGAAGGAACCTATCTGGTTTGGCTTGATTTCTCTGATTATGGTTTTTCTGATGATGAGTTGCAAACGTTGTGGCACGATAAGGCGAAAGTGATTTTGAACAGTGGCGTAAGTTTTGGTGCTGAGGGGAAGGGGCATGCGCGGTTCAATGTTGCTGCACCATTTGCCCAAGTTAAAGAAGCAGTTGAGCGACTTGTTGCGGTTTTGCCGAGATAAGGTATTTAAGACTGTCATTTGGCAGTTTTTTTGTTATAATGATACTAAGGTAAGGGCAGCTTATAAACTCACAGATAGTGATAAGATGTGCGCTTGTGATGGTGCGTTGCATAGGCGTAAAATTTCATCTAAAAAATGACTAAAAGTCGTTTTTAAAGCGATCCTTACAAATATCAGAAAGTTGGTCTTTAATATAATGGGAAAATTTCAAATTATCACACATCCGCTGATTCAACACAAACTCACGATTTTACGTCAAACCAAGACTGGTAGTAAAGATTTTCGTGAGTTGGTCAATGAAATTGCCATGCTCATGGGGTATGAAGTGACACGTGAGTTGCCTTTGGAGGACGTTGAAATCGAAACGCCGATTACTCAAACGGTGCAAAAAAGATTGTCAGGCAAAAAAATGGCGATTGTTCCGATTTTGCGTGCAGGTATTGGTATGGTTGATGGGTTCTTGTCTTTGGTACCAGCCGCAAAAGTTGGGCATATTGGCATGTATCGTGATGAAGAAACCTTGAAACCTGTTGAATATTTGGTCAAATTACCAGAAGACATTGACCAACGTCAGATTTTTGTCGTTGATCCGATGCTTGCGACAGGTGGTTCAGCGATTTTAGCTATTGACTCACTCAAAAAACGTGGCGCTTCAAATATCAAATTTGTTTGTCTTGTTTCTGCACCTGAAGGTGTTAAGGCTTTACAAGAAGCACATCCTGACATTGATATTTTCACAGCAGCATTGGACGAAAAGCTCAATGAAAATGGTTATATCGTCCCTGGTTTGGGTGATGCGGGCGATCGCTTGTTTGGAACAAAATAAGACGCAATTTCTGCTAAAAATGTTATCATAGAGTATGACTAAAAATAGATATGATAAAATAAATACCGTTATCAAAAATTATGACGACAATCGACAATTTCTTGGCGATGGCTATTATCGTGTGATCAAATTTGCCGACAATATCTACGAATTTGACTTCTCAAAATCAGGACCATGTAGCACATTTGAAAGCGCGCCAGCCATCAAATTTGAAATGGTAGATAATACGATTAAATTCCTTTTATACCGCGATATGACAAGCCGACCAATCAAATTTTTCACGCCTGAATCAGATGATACATTCGTCAAAAATGAGTTTGAAAAATTAGTTGATAAATTTTTGAGTCAAAAAGCGTGAAAGTATTTTCTTTGCGCTTTTTGTGCTTGTTCAAATAAAGGGGAAAGAAATGGTATTGAATCTCTAACATTTTATTGGGACACAATTTGTCAAACCGACAGGCTTTTCAGGGAAAGTGTCAACTTTTATAATGAATCGCATAAATGGCAAGCAATATAAGACAGTGATGGCAATTTTAGACTTAAAAAAGAATGAGACTGTTTTAGATATTGGTTTTGGAAATGGTTATTTACTCCAAAAATTAGCTAAAAAAACGATGCGCATTATTTCTGTTGTGAAATAACTAATGATATGATTTGAATAGCAAGTAAGCGAAATAATTTAGTCATTTCAAAAGGAAAAATGTTTTCAAAGTTTATGACTTGGCGACATTGGTTAAGGCAGGAGAAAAAGTTGGTTTTAAAGTAAACGTGATAACCATAATTAAGAAAAATCTTATGCGATACTCATTTAACTATAAAAAGTTTCGTAATCTTTTTATAGTTAAACGAGTATATTGTTTATCAAAAGTTGGCGCTTTGAATTAAACATCAAAAAAGCGTGAAAATTTTGTATTCATGCTTTTTTGGTGTTATAATAATGACATAAGAAATATCTGAGGAAATGGGATGAAAAAATGAGAAAAGTGAATCTAAAACAACTTTTACTAGGCAGACCGCTAAAGTCAACAAATGATGATAATCACTTGTTGACGAAGTTTCAAGCGCTTGCTATGCTGTCAAGTGATGCTTTGTCGTCTATTGCCTATGGGACAGAACAAATTGTGCTTGTTCTCATGACTTTAGGTAGTGCGGCGATTTGGTATAGCCTCCCCATTGCCCTTGTCGTGCTTGTCCTCCTTGCCAGTCTAACGCTCAGTTATCGGCAGATTATCCATGCTTATCCGCAAGGTGGTGGCGCTTATGTTGTGTCAACCGAAAATATTGGCAATATGGCGGGGCTTGTCGCTGGAGGTAGTCTCCTCATTGATTATATGCTAACAGTTGGCGTTTCGGTAGCTGCGGGGGCTGATGCGATTACGTCGGCACTCCCTGTTTTGCATGATTACAATCTGCTGATTTCGATTATTTTGATTCTTGTTTTGATGTTGATGAATCTGCGTGGTTTGCACGAGTCGGCGGGATTTTTACTTGTGCCTGTTTATACCTTTGTTGTTATGACAGTTGTTTTGATTCTTGTTGGGGGCATGCGCATTTTGACTGGCGATATGCCTTATCATGCGACCAATTCGCTTGGCACAACTGTTTCTGGAATGTCTCTCATCTTGCTCCTCAAGGCTTTCTCAAGTGGCTCAGCTTCTTTGACAGGTGTTGAGGCGATTTCAAATGCTGTACCATTTTTCAAAAAGCCTAAGGCGAAAAATGCTGCCGCAACGTTAGGCATTATGGCACTGATTCTTGGTATTTTTTTCAGTGGTATCACTTTCTTGAACTACTGGACAGGGGTAGTGCCTACGGCGCACGTGACTGTTTTATCGCAAGTTGCTAGTCAAGTTTTTAACTTTTCAGGAATCGGCAAGACTTTTTATTATATCTTCCAATTTGCAACAGCTATGATTCTCGCCGTTGCTGCCAATACAGGTTTTTCAGCTTTTCCGATGTTGTCATATAATCTTGCTAAAAATAAATATATGCCTCACATGTATATGGAAAAAGGCGCACGACTTGGCTATTCTAATGGCATTATCAGTCTTGCAGTTGGCGCGATTATTTTGCTTGTTATTTTTAATGGCTCAACCGAACGCTTAATTCCCTTGTATTCGATTGGTGTCTTTGTCCCATTTGCCCTATCGCAAACAGGCATGGTTATCAAATGGCGGCGTGAAATTGGCAAAAAATTTTGGCACAAAGCGCTTTCAAACCTTATTGGCGCAGGAATCTCTTACGCCATTGTCTTGATTCTGCTGATTTTCCGTCTGCCTGATATTTGGCCATTTTTCCTGATTATGCCTGTTATTTTGTTCCTATTTTACAGTATCAAGCACCATTATACCAATGTTGCCAACCAGTTGCGCTTGCAAAATGGAGAAGTTGTTGCGCGAACTTATACTGGTAATACCGTTATTGTTTTGATTGGTAATGTGACAAATGTTTCTATCGGTGCGATTAATTATGCGCGTTCAATCGGGGATGAAGTCATTGCCATGCACGTCTCAACTCAAGAAACGCTTGATAAGGACAAGGAAGTTGAAACAGAATTTCACACCTATTTTCCTGACGTCACCTTTTCGATGATTGAGTCGAGCTACCGTGATATTGTCAGACCTGTTATTCGATATGTTGATTTGGTTGCTAAGGCTTCTGACAAGAACGACCATACCCTGACCGTTCTTGTCCCACAATTTGTCCCGAAACATCCATGGCAAAACGTCCTACATAATCAAATGTCAATCCGCATGCGCTATTATCTAAGTTGGCGCGATAATATTATTGTTTCTAGTTATTCTTATCATTTGAAGAAATAGAGGGAAAAATATAAAAGATGCTGGGACAAAAGTCTCAAAAATAAAACAACCGCATGAAATTCGTTTTTGAAAACGTTGATTTCATGCGGTTCTTCTATTTTATAATTAGCTAAATTATGCTAATTTTCGACTTTTGTCCCAGCCTCTTTTACATTACGCCAAAAATCCGCGTTCACGATACCACTCATCTGGTGTCCAAAGCCAAGTTGTGTGATATTTTTCTAATAATTCAAAACTTTCACGTGGTCCCATTGAACCTGCTTTATAGTAATAAAGTGGTGTTTTGTCAGTTGCCCAAGTTTCGATAACCTTATCAATCAAAGTCCAACTTGCTTGAACTTCTTCCCAACGACTAAAGTTGGTAGAATCGCCATTTAGCACGTCAAAAATGAGCTTTTCATAGGCTTCGGGAGAGTTACCGAGTGTTTCTGCATCATGGCGATAATCAAGCTTAATCGGTGCCATTTCAAACGTTTTACCAACTTCCTTGCCGTTTAAAGTTAGTGAGAAGCCTTCGGTTGGCTGAATGTAAATCGTCAATACGTTATTTTCAAGCATTTGACCAAAAATATTAGTATCTTGCTTGAATGAAATGTTAATTCGTGTTCCTTTTTCAGTCAAACGTTTGCCAGTCCGAAAGAAGAACGGAACATCACGAAAACGCTCAGTGTCAACAAAGAACACGCCACTGGCAAAAGTATCGACTTTTGAATTGTTGGCGACGTTATCCTCATCAACATATGCCTTGTAGGTATGGTCGCTGATTGTCCCAGCAGTGTACTGGGCGCGAACAAAATCATCATCATTTGGCATGCGCAAATTTTGCAACACCTTGATTTTTTCGGGTAAAATGTCTGAGCCAGAAAATGAGTTAGGTTTATCCATAGCAAGGAGTGAGAGAACTTGCAAAATATGATTTTGAACCATATCTTTGAGTGCACCACTTGTTTCGTAGTAACCGCCGCGTTCCTCAACACCGATAGATTCAGCAAAAGTAATCTGAATATTGTCAATAAAGTCACGATTCCAAACATTTTCAAATAGGATATTAGCAAAACGAACAGCAAAAATATTTTGAATCATTTCTTTGCCCAAATAATGGTCAATACGGAAAATTTGATTTTCGTCAAAAGCTTGTGCCAATTCTTCGTTCAATTTTTCAGCGGTCGCAAGACTTGTTCCGAAAGGTTTTTCGATAATTAAGCGCTCAAAACCTTGTCCGTCAACAATATTTTCAGATTTGAGATGACTAGCGATTGTGCCAAAAAATTCGGGTGCCATGGCAAGAAAGAAAATTTTATTGTGATTCGTTTGGTATTTGTCACAAAGTTCATCTTGCAAGTTTTTCAACGTGAGATAATGCTCAGAGTCGGTCACATCGTGGCTTTGATAGTAGAAGTGACTGGCAAATTTTTGTGCATCGCTCTTACTGGTTGCAAGATTACCAATCGCATCAACAACAATACCTTCAAAATACGCTTTCGTCCAAGGTCTACGAGCCGTTCCAATGACTGCAAAATTTTCTTTAATAACGCCAGATTTATAAAGGCGGTATAGCGATGGGTAGAGCTTTCTTTTCGCCAAATCGCCACTTGCACCAAATAGTGTAAAAACAGCTTGATTCATAGTTTTCTCCTAGATTAATAGATAATTGATTATATTTTACCATAAAAATGGCGAAAATTCAGAAATCAGCGACAATTTTTTAGAAGACACGGTAAACATAAGGATTATCAGGCTTTTCTATCTGTTTAAAACTAGTCACTTTTAAAACAGGCAATTCTCGGTTAAAAGGTTTATAAAATGCCATATCAATCACACCAGTTGCTTTAATCCAAGTATTATCAGGAAAATGTTCGGTATTTTCAAGTGTTCTTAAGCCAAAAACGCCAGAATCGGCGATACAATGAATAATTCCAAACCGAAAAAGAAATTGTGCTTGCGCATCTGTTGGGTCATTGTAGACAAAGCCAGTATAAGTCACGCTTTTGCCAATAAAGGCTTGTGGGAAATTATAAATAACTTCCATAATTTCCATATAATTTTCAGTCGTAATATCAATTGTCTGATTCTTATACTTTTCAAGCGTTTCTTTCATCAATTTGTCATAATCTGATTTGACGAAATAGCTGCTAGTATTTGGCTGTAAATATTGAATTTGTGTGCCATCAGACGTATCGCCTGACCCTTCAGCAAGTGGAAACTGGAAACCTTTACTGTTGACAATCGTTGCATCCAACGTAACGATGGGAAAAGTCCAACCGATTAGCAAAGGAAAGGCAAGAATCACAAGACTGCTGATTTTGGCTAAAGGTGTCATATGTGACTGAATTTTTTCATTTTTTACCCAAACAATCAGCTGAACAATAGCAAAGATTAGCGCAAGCACCATAGAAATATAAGCGAGATAACGATAATGCGTATTGATATATTGGTTGAGCTTGCCTGAAATTTGCAAGTACATCATCAACTCAAAATAGCCTGCCAAAATTAATAGTCTCATCATAAGTTACACCACCCACGAAAAAATAAGGATAGAAAGCGCTGTAATGCCAACAAATTGCAAGATAAATCGTGTTTTGAAAAACCTTTTCATCATCAGTAAATTTTTGATGTCAACCATTGGTCCAAAAAGTAGAAAGGCAACAATTGGTGCCGTTCCGAAAATGCTGATGAGCGAGCCAGCGATAAAAGCGTCAGCCTCAGAACAAAGTGAAAGCACAAAGGCGAGCAACATCATCAGCAAAATTGCCGTGAGTTTACGATGACCAATTTGCGTGATAATGCCTGTCGGAACATAAACTTGTAGCAGACTTGCTGCGATAGAGCCAAAAATCAAGTATCGTCCCGTGTCGAAAAATTCATCCACTGCATGTGTCAAACTTGCCCAAATTTTCCCCGTCACTTTTATCGGCAAATCATGTGATTGCGCGTGAGAAACTGTTTTGCCCTTAACAATATCGGCATCAATGACAAATCCCAGTAAAATGCCTAAAATCGTGCCAACGAAAATCGCACCAATTGCACGGAGTAAAGCAAATTTAAATGAATTGCCAAAAGCAATAAAAGTTGCAAATAAAACGATCGGATTAATAATTGGTGCTGTTACCAAAAATGGAATCGCCGTATAACTAGGCATTTTCTTCTCCAGAAAGCGATTGACAATCGGCACAATGCCGCATTCGCAAGATGGAAAGAAAAAACCAATAAAAATACCGAAAAAAATCCGCAAAAATTTACGCTTTGGTAAAATTCGTGCCATAAATTCAGGTGATAAAAAGATTTCCAAAAATCCTGAAAGCAAGCTACCAAGTAAGACAAATGGCAGTGCTTCAATGATAATTGACATGAAAATTGCGCCACATTGCAGAGCGCTATCGGGTAAATTACTGAACATTCTTAGATTTTTCTGCTTTAGTATTATTTTCGTTGTTAATCAAAAAATCTTCAGCAGATTTGACTTTCTGACCATTAGGTTTTTCGTTTTTTTCATCGAAAGTGATTTCTGGTGGTAATACGCCCAAATCTCCCAAAACTTTGTCAAAGTCATCACGTTTTTTAAAAGTTAATGCCATTTTATGCTCTTTTCTATTTTTATATAGTCCTTGTTAAGGAGTAGTGTGTCTGAAACTTTTTTTGTAATGCGTAATCGCTGAAGAAAAGCGATTTGACCACTTACTAATTCAGAAAAATCCAACATTTTTACTATCTTACATCTTCTATTTTACCAAAAATAAACAAAAAATCATCTTTTTATCGCTTAACACTTGCATTTTTCCAAAAAAACGTTATAATTGTAAAGTAATGGTAGATTGTCGTCATGCGCAGTTTATCTAAAAAAATATATTTTTTATCTTAAAGGAGACATTTTTAAAAATGGCTAAAGAAAAATACGATCGTTCGAAACCACACGTAAACGTTGGTACAATCGGACACGTTGACCATGGTAAAACGACACTTACTGCGGCAATTACGACTGTTTTGTCACGTCGTTTGCCTTCATCAGTAAACACACCTAAAGATTATGCTTCAATTGATGCAGCGCCAGAAGAACGCGAACGTGGTATTACAATCAATACTGCTCACGTTGAGTATGAAACTGCAGCACGTCACTATGCCCATATTGATGCCCCAGGTCACGCGGACTACGTTAAAAACATGATTACTGGTGCCGCTCAAATGGATGGCGCTATCCTTGTAGTAGCAGCAACTGACGGACCTATGCCACAAACTCGTGAACACATCTTGTTGTCACGTCAAGTAGGTGTTGGTAAATTGATCGTCTTCCTCAACAAAAAAGACCTTGTTGATGATGAAGAATTGATTGAACTCGTTGAAATGGAAGTTCGTGACCTCTTGTCAGAATACGACTTCCCAGGCGATGACACACCAGTTATCGTTGGTTCAGCGCTTAAAGCTCTTGAAGGCGATGCTGAATACGAAGACATCATCATGGAATTGATGGATACTGTTGACTCATATATCCCAACTCCTGAGCGTGACACTGACAAACCTTTGCTTTTGCCAGTCGAAGACGTGTTCTCTATCACTGGTCGTGGTACAGTTGCATCAGGTCGTATTGACCGTGGTACTGTTCATGTCAATGATGAAATCGAAATCGTTGGTATCAAAGAAGAAACTTCTAAAGCAATCGTTACAGGTGTTGAAATGTTCCGTAAACAACTTGACGAAGGTATGGCCGGCGATAACGTTGGTGTCCTTCTTCGTGGTGTACAACGTGACGAAATCGAACGTGGTCAAGTTATTGCAAAACCAGGTTCAATCACGCCTCACAAACATTTCAAAGGCGAAGTTTACATCTTGTCTAAAGACGAAGGTGGTCGTCATACACCGTTCTTTGATAACTACCGCCCACAATTCTATTTCCGTACAACTGACGTAACTGGTTCAATCAAGTTGCCTGCTGGTACTGAAATGGTAATGCCTGGTGATAACGTGTCAATCGAAGTTGAATTGATTCACCCAATCGCCGTTGAACAAGGAACGACTTTCTCTATTCGTGAAGGTGGTCGTACCGTTGGTTCAGGTATTGTTGCAGAAATCGAAGCTTAATTCATTTTAAACTTCCGAAAATTATCTATTGGTCGGACAATAGACAAGAAAAACACCCAAATTTAGATTTGGGTGTTTTTCTTGTCTATTTTTTAGCTAAAAAAAGTCCAGTTATTGCGCTTATTCCTTAACAAAAATATCACGATCAACGAGCGCATCCAGTTGGAAATAAAATTTCTCTTGAATCATCTTGTTATCATCAGACTTGAAGATATTGATATTTCTGAGACCAGATTTGTCGGTAATTGACAATTTGAAGCCTGTCAAATCAGGATTGACTGTGATTTTGAGGAGTGGACCTTGACCGGAATTGGGTTCTTTTTCCAAAACACGTGTTAGCTCATAGTTACCGATTTTATTTTTCATAAAAGTTGTATCAACTAGCGTGTATTTTTTGATATTTGGCGAGAGTTTATAGGTGTAACGACAATCGTCAAGGTGCTTTTCAGTTACAAATGCCATAGTGAGTGTCTTCCTTTATTTTTTTAAAATGTTGGTTAAAATTTGGACAAATTCTGTTATTTCTGCAGATGTTGTCATATCAGATAGTGAAATTCGGACGGATTCTTTTAGTCTTTTGTCATCATGCCCATAAACGGCAGCAAGGACATGTGACGGCTCAATCGCACCAGCCGTACAGGCCGAGCCAGTTGAGATGGCGACACCTTGCAAATCAAGTTTCATGAGTAATAAGTCTTGGTTCATGTTTGGAAAGCCGATATTTAAGACATGCGGCATGACTTTATTACCGAAATGGTTGATATAAAAATCAAATTCAGAAAGTTCAGAAAGTAGTTGAGAATTGAGTGCAGTGACTTTGTTAAAATTCGTTTCAAAGTTTTCAGCAGACATCTCAAGTGCTTTTGCCATGCCAACAATTGAATGAGTATTTTCAGTACCAGCACGACGTCCTTCTTCTTGCTCGCCACCGTGAATGAGGTTATCAAAGGCGAAGTTAGCATGATAGAGAAAGCCGACACCTTTTGGACCATGAAATTTGTGAGCGGAAGCTGAGAGAAAGTCAATGCCAAGTTCAAGAGGTTTGATAGGTATTTTTCCAATGACCTGTACGGCATCAACATGATAAACGGCTTGATGGGGAGAGATTAACTCAGCAATCTCGGCAATCGGTAGTAGCTGACCAGTTTCGTTATTGGCATACATGGTTGAGACAATAATCGTTTCGTCGCGCAATGCTTCAGCAATTAAATCTGCCGTAAAAGAGCCGTCAGCGTGTGGAGGAACAAAAGTCACATCAAAACCGTGACGGTCACGCAGATAGTTGACAGCATGTAAGACAGAGTGATGTTCAATTGCTGTCGTAACAATATGATTTCCTTTGTCACGATTGGCTAAGGCATAGCCAATCAAGGTTTGATTATTGGCTTCGGAGCCGCCTGATGTGAAAATTAGATTTCGCGCAGGAACGCCTAAAATCTCGGCAATTGTGTGGCGGGCTTGTCGAACAACCTTACTAGCACTTCGCCCGTAGTTGTGAATGCTCGACGGATTACCAAAAGTAGTGTTCAGAATTTCAAACATTTCTTTAGCGACTTCTGGAAAAACAGGTGTTGTTGCAGCATTATCGAGATAAATCATGAGCTTACCTCCTATTTTTAAATTTTAGTTTGTGAGTTAGTCAGATGTTTTGCTGTATTGAAAAAGTGGGCTGACAGGTCTATTTTCATAGATATTGATAATGGCGTGCGCAAGCAATGGTGCAGCGCTGATATATTTGATAGCGCTAGGTTTTGGTGTCTCAGTTTTGACTGAATTAGTCACAAGAACCTCAGTGATACCAGCGATATCAAGACGAGCAGCAGCGCCAGGTGTGAAGAGACCGTGTGAAGAAACGGCATAGATTTCCTTAGCACCAGCTTCTTTTGCAATGAGCGCAGCACTTGAGAAAGTTTTACCAGTATTTAGAATATCGTCAATGAGAATGACGCTTTTCCCCTTAACATCGCCAATGATATAGCCATTTTCGCGGGTTTGGTCATCATCAGGATAATCAACAATAGCAATCGGACTATCCAAATATTCAGCAAGCGAACGTGCGCGTTTGATACCAGAATTTTTAGGCGCAACAACGACAACATTGTCGCCAACCAAGTCATTTTGCCGATAATAATCAGCGAACAAAGGGACAGTAAAGAGGTTATCTGCGGGAATATCAAAGAAACCTTGTACCTGAGCGGCATGTAAATCAAGGGTTAAAATACGATCTGCACCCGCATTTGTCAACATATTAGCCACAAGTTTAGCGGTAATTGGCTCGCGGGTAGAAGCCGTGCGATCTTGCCTTGCATAGCCGTAGTAAGGCATGACGATGTTAATCGTGTTTGCGCTAGCACGTTTACAAGCATCAATCATAATCAAGAGTTCCCACAAATGTGTGTTGACTGGATAAGAAGTTGATTGGATGATGAAAATGTCGAAACCACGAACACTTTCTTCAATGTTAATCTGAATTTCGCCGTCAGAAAATTGTTTTGACGAAATCTTGCCAAGTGGAATTCCTGAGTTTTTGGAAATTTCTTCGGCGAGTTCACGGTTGGAGTTGAGTGAGAAGAGTTTGATTGCCTTGTCTTTGTAAGTCATTTTCGTCCATTTCTACAAATATTTTTACTGTTTCTATTTTACCAAAAAATGCGATAAAATAGTAGTCTTATCTTGAGGCAATACACGGTCGTTTCATAAATTTAATTTATCAAACAACATCACAAATTTCCAATAACAGCACACAAAACACGCTCATTTAACAAGCACTGTAAAAGATTTTGTTTCACACTTTTCTTCTTGTTTTTCTTT
>NZ_BLLI01000022.1 GCF_011170085.1 Pseudolactococcus hodotermopsidis
ATAATTTACTGTGACGACCTCGACGGTTATGTTTTTCATGATAAGCGGTCTTAAGAAGACTGCTCATAGATTCAAAGGTTGGACGTTTAACGCCAACTAGACGTTTAAAATGACTATCGCTGAGTTTGCTGAGGGATTCATAGTTCATGACTATAGTATAACAAATTTTTTTATTTTTGGGAGAAGTCTAATTTTACAACAATATGGAATGGAAGAGAATCCAGCTTATAAGGCTAAATCAGAAGAGATTAGTAAAAAAGAAGAAGAATTAAAAAAGATAAATAACTTAAATAACGAACTTAAAGTGATAAGAAAAAGTTTAGACTCGTTAAAAGATTCTAAAGATGAGGCCATGGGAGACAATAATGGAAAATTTTCTAAGTTTTCGAAAGAGTTTCTAGAAATTCAAGAAAAGATTAATACGCTTTTAGAAAAAGAAGAAGAAAAAAAACTTACTGTGCAAGATTTATCTAAAGTAAAACAGCTAAGCGAGTTATATACGCAACTTAGTACAAAAACAGAAACAAAAACAGAACCAGAAACAAAAACAGAAACAGAAACAGAAACAAAAACAGAACCAGAACCAGAAACAGGACTTATTTTGCCAACTTTTCGTGAGGTGGTAGACAAGGAAGCTAAGTCAAATTTGATTATTGAACTCTTTGACGCTGCAACGGAGTTAATTGGTAGTGAGTTTGCTCCTACTGCTATACAATCTAAAAAAGCTTTGGAAAAAGAAACAACAGCAAAATATAACGCACTTACAGAGGCAGTGACGACTTTAAATAGTATTAATGGTAAAGAAGAGATAGATAAAGATGTCTTGACAGAAACGTATGAAATGGTAGAATATCGAGATGCTCTATCACTTGCATTTGGTTACTTAGTTGAAAAAGACGAACAACTAAAAGCGTGGTCAAGGGTATTTTATGCTTGTTTATCTGATGGTTTAGTTCTACTAATCGGTCTTTCAATGAGACGGAAAGATATTTTTAAATTGCGTGTGAAAAATCGACGTGATCTCACAAATGAGGAGCCACTTCTTATTAGAGATGCTCTCTATAATCTTGCAGCACTGCCAATAACTGAAGATAAAAAAGAGATAGGAGACTTAAAAATAGAAGAATTAAAACCTGAAACACTGATTAATCGTTTAAATAACTTCCTGTCTTGCTTTGAATTAGAACCGAATATAAAAGATGCCAATCTTAAAATGAGTTACAATTTAGTTTGTAAAGATTTTGAAAAAAAGAAGACTCTTGAGGCTGAGTATAAAGAATTGACCGGTGTATTACAAATATTACGATATATAAAACCAATTAGTGTTGAGCAATATGACTTTTTCACAAAATATAAATTAAATAAAGCAACACATAGATATGAAAGTGAAGATTTAAAATTAGAATTAAAAGGAGAGAGTACAGATAGATATGAAAGTGAAGATTTAGAATTAGAATTAAAAGGAGAGAGTATAGACTATTACTATATAATGACAGAAGGGTGTCAACTTTTTTTATATGAAACAATTAATGATTTAATTAAACATGTTGAAAGTAAAGAGATATCAGAGAATTTCAAAAAAGATTTTTCTGAACATTTAGAAAAAGATTTAGAAAAACAAGTTAAAACTAATGGTTTATTAGAGAAAATCAAAAATATTTTAAGAGAACTGAAACTGGAGAAGAAGTAATGATTGATTTTATAAAAGAAATTTTACTTAATTATTGGGAATTAGTTTATTTGTTCTTGCCTATTCTAGGTTTTATAGCTTATAGAGTCGCAACACACAATAGAGGGAGTTTTGTTGATACTCCAGTTTGGAGTAAACTTATTAGAAGAACTATTGAATTAGCGTGCGTATACGTAGGGTGTTTTTTGTTTCTTCTTAGATGTGATAGCTTACTTACTATTTTATTATTTGTTTCTTTTATAATACTGACAAATGTTATTATGATTTATGTAATTCGTAGAGGTAAAGCTTTAAAAGATAAAGCCTCAAAAGAAGACAGTCACTCGAATGACCCAGATTTGGAAACCGATAAACAAGGTTCGGAAACCTATAAACAAGGTTTGGAAACTGAGAATTTAGGAGAACATTTAATTAATGCAATTGTTCTTGTATTATTTCTAATATCAGTATTAGTAATCTTTTTAATCTTTTTCTTTAAAATAACAGAATCGGATATTAGTATTTGCTTGTTTGTTTTTCTAGGTATTATTTTCGCAATAGAATCAGCAATTTTATTGTATCAGATACTTTCTATCTTCAACTCGAAAAATACAAAAAATAATGAAAATCTACAAATTATACAAATTTGTAAGGAGTTGAATAATTGATATTTACTGAATGATTTTCTATTTCATTCCAAGACTTTAAACCAATATTTTTGTAGAAAGCTGCGTAGTCAGCTTTTTTACTTTAGCTGTCAATATAACACTCAAGAGAGCAATTTTTTTAACAGATTCTCAATTTAACTAAAGCGTTTTCTTTTGAATTTTGGTATAATAAAATCAAACAAGAAAGTGAGAGATTATGGGAGTTAAAGTCGCAGCATTACTTGAAAAAATTAAATTTGACGTGATTTATTCGTCAGAAACGGCACTTGAAAAGGAAATCACAACATCTGATGTGACACGTCCAGGTCTTGAAATGACAGGTTACTTGGCGTATTACACACCTGAGCGGATTCAGCTTTTTGGTATGAAAGAATGGTCTTATGCTCAAAATGTTATCGGTGACAATCGTTATGATTTGTTGAAAAATGTTGTGACCGATGAAACACCAGCGATTATTGTTGCGCGTGATTTGGCGATTCAAGATGAGATGATTTGCGTGGCTAAAAAACGTGATACTGTTCTTTTGCAATCAAGCGAGACGACTAGCCGTATAAATGGTCAAATTACTGCTTTTCTTGACGAACAATTGGCGGTGCGTTCAACAGTTCATGGTGTTTTGATGGATATTTTTGGTATTGGCGTTTTGATTCAAGGCGCATCAGGTATCGGGAAATCAGAAACGGCTCTTGAACTTGTAAAGCTTGGTCATCGCTTGGTTGCAGACGATCGTGTTGATATTTACAAGAAAGATAATTTGACAGTTATGGGGCATCCAGCTGAACTTTTGAAACATTTGATGGAACTTCGTGGTGTTGGCATTATCAATGTTATGACTCTTTTTGGAACTGGTGCGGTCAAAGGTGGTTCGCAGATTGATTTGGCTGTTTATTTGGAAACTTATGAGGCGAACAATGCCTTCGACCGACTTGGTATTGACGATACGCAGATTGATTTAGCTGGTGTTCATGTGCCACAAACGAGGATTCCAGTTAAAACTGGTCGAAACGTTGCTGTTATCATTGAGGCGGCAGTCATGAATTTTCGGGCGAAAACAATGGGCTTTGACTCGACAAAAATGTTTATGGATAGCTTGTCTGTTGAGATTGCGCATAATAAAGAAGTATGACAGCTTTATTATCAATCAATCCGACAGCTTTTGAGCTTGGACCGTTTGAAATTCGCTGGTATGCCTTATGTATTGTGACAGGTGTGATTGTTGCCGTCTTGCTTGCTATGAAAGAAGCGCCGAGCAAGAAAATCAAGCCTGACGATGTGCTTGATTTCATCCTTATCGCCTTTCCAGTGGCGATTCTCGGGTCGCGTCTCTACTATGTGCTGTTTGAGCTAGGCTATTATCGCCAACATCCTGCAGAGATTTTTGCCGTCTGGCATGGTGGTCTGGCGATTTACGGCGGCTTGCTTGCTGGTGGCGTAGTACTGGTAATCTTTTCTTATTACAAGTTGATCGCCCCCTTAGATTTGTTGGATATTGCGATTCCAGGTGTGTTGATAGCCCAAGCCATGGGACGTTGGGGTAATTTTTTCAATCAAGAAGCTTTTGGTCGAACGGTCAACTCTTTAAATTACCTGCCTGAGTTTATCAAAAGTCAGATGTTCATTGACGGTAGTTATCGGACACCAACTTTTCTGTACGAATCAACTTGGAACATATTTGGTTTTGCTGTGATAATGATTTTTCGTCACCGAATCAAGAAGCTCAAATCTGGCGATATTTTTGCTTTTTATTTGGTTTGGTATGGTATTGGACGCTCGGTCATAGAAGGCATGCGGACAGACAGTCTGATGTTGGGCAATATACGTGTGTCGCAAGCGCTTTCGTTGATTTTAATTCTTGTTGGTATGCTGTTTGCTATTTTCAATCATCGAAAACTGCTGAAAAGACACTAAATATTTCCTTTAAAAAAAGAATTTTGTTATAATTAGGTAAGCATTGTGTTTAGTGAGGCATCATTTGCTGAGTATAAAAATTTTGAAAAGAGGTGTCTATGGGAGATACAGCGCTGATTATTATTGCTGTTGCGGTGGTAGTTTTGGTCGTGGCTTTGGTAATTTTGGTTGTTAAGTTGATGAAAACAGTTGATGAGGTCAATCGGACGATTACTGTTGTGACAAAAGATGTGGACATTTTGCTAAACCAAGCAGATACCTTGATGGCGAAAACAAATACTTTGCTTGATGATGTTAATGGCAAAGTCGCAACGATTGATCCATTGTTTACGGCGGTTGCTGACTTGTCGGAGAGCATTTCCAAGGTTAATAACACGAGTAATGCACTTGTGACACGTGTCAAAGGTAAGGCAGCGAATGCGAGTAAAGCTACGGCTGTCGTGACTTTGGGACGTGGTGCAAGTAAACTTTTTGGTAAAAAGAAAACCAAAGATAAAAAATAAATCAAAAGAAAATAGGAGATTTAAAATGGCTAAAAAATCAGGATTTTTGGTAGGTATTGCTTTGGGAACAGTTGTTGGTGCTGTTGCGGCATTGGCTGCTGCGCCAAAAGAAGGTAAAAAATTGCGCCAAGATGTCAAGGATTTTTACACAGATTACAAGGAAGATCCAAAAGCGAAGTTCGTTGAAGTTAAAGAGTCGGCAGTCAATTTTGCTGGCGAAAAATCAAGTCAAGTTGTTGAATTTTCAACTGAAAAATTCAATGACATCAAAGAAAAATTTGATAATGGTGATATTTCAGCTGAGAAAGCGAAGGCTTATTTGACATCGAAAAAAGATGACATCAAGGCTAAAGTTGACTCAGGCGAGTTGTCAAAAGACAAGGTACTTGAATTTTTGAACGCAACAAAAGATAAAATTGCAGGCAAAGTTAATGAGTTGAAAGAGGCTAAAGTTGAAGATTTTGACGATGAGGCGTTTGACGGCGATTTTGATGATGATATTGATGACGATGAAATGGGCGCAGGCAATGATTTCACTTTAGAAATTGAGCAAGAAGCGTTGGTCAATAATTCTGATGTTGAAGAAGATGAAAGCGCAAGTTCTGATAAGAGCTACTACTAAAAAGTGTAAAAGAAAAGGACTGTCATGACGAAGTCCTTTTCTTTTACGCTTATTTCTTAGTGGAAAATGCGTTTACGTGCAGCTTTGCGCCGATTTTCGTTGATAAATTCTTCTTTTTTGAGTTCAGGATCAATAATTCCTTTTTTGATTGCCACAAGTCCACCAACTGTTGTGATAACTGTTGCAACGACACCTGTAATGAGACCTTTGCTAAATTTGTTCATTGTTCTATCTTCCTTCATTTTGTGATATACTTAATTATAACAAAAATAATGAAAAATGTGAAAAATTTTGAGTGAAAATAAAGTAATTATTATTGCAGGACCAACAGCGGTGGGCAAGACAGCTTTGTCGCTTGATTTGGCAAAAAAATATGACGGCGAGATTATCAATGGTGATAGTCAGCAGGTCTATCGTCAGGTGTCAATTGGTACGGCGAAAGCAACGGCTGAAGAACAGGCTACGGCGGTACATCATTTGATTGATGTGCGGGACGTCGCTGAGCGTTTTAGTGCGCACGATTTTGTGCTTGAGGCGAATCGCTTGATTGCAGATCTTTTATCGCGTGGCAAGCTGCCGATTATCGTTGGTGGGACGGGGCTTTATCTGCAAAGTTTGGTTGAGGGTTATCATTTGGGAGGTGCTGACAATCACGAGCAGATGCGTGAATTGCGTTCAAAACTGGACAAACTGACAGATGATGAGCTTTTGGCAAAGGTGGCTGAAAATGGTCTCAGTATTTCTCAAATCAACCGTCGTCGGGCAATCAGAGCTTTGGAAATCTCTGAATTTGGCGAGCAGTTAGAAAATCAGAAGTCTGCTTATGATTTTTTGATTGTCGGACTAAATACTGACCGAAAAGTTCTGTATGAGCGCATTAACAATCGCGTTGATATGATGATGTCTGCTGGCTTACTTGATGAGGCAAAAATGCTCTATGATACTTTTTTGGAGTCACAAGTGGCTCGGGCGATTGGTTATAAGGAATTTTTCCCGTATTTTGACGGTCAGATACCATTAGCCCAAGCAGTTGAAATGGTTAAGCAAAATTCTAGGCGATATAGCAAACGACAGATAACATGGTTTAAAAATCGTATGGCTGTTGATTTTTCCGATGTTTTTGCGCCAAATTTTAAGGAAAATATTGCCCAAAAAATAGAAAGATTTTTAGATGATAAAAACTGAAAAAATAGCAGAAAAAGTGATTTTAGTTGGAGTCGAAACTTTTGACAATAATCGAACTTTCGAGGAGTCGATGAAAGAGCTTGCGAGTTTAGCAGTAACGGCTGGTGCAGATGTTAAGTTGACCTTTACACAGAAAAAAGAGCGCCTTGACGGTAAATATATGCTAGGTATCGGCAAACTTGAAGAAATTAAAGATAATCTTGAGGCAGATGAGATTGATACAGTTATTTTTAATGAGAAGTTGACCCCTCGGCAAAATGTAAATTTGGAAAGTTTTCTGGGTGTTAAGGTCATTGATCGTATGCAGTTGATTTTAGATATTTTTGCTTTGCGAGCGCGTTCTCATGTTGGGATGTTACAGGTTGAATTGGCACAACTTAAATATTTACTGCCACGTTTATCGGGGAGTAAGGGGCTGGCACTCAGTCGTCAAGCGGGTGGTATTGGCGCGCGTGGGGCGGGTGAAAGTCAGCTTGAAACAGACCGCAGGCATATTCGTCATCGGATTGAGTTGATTGAAACGGCGCTTAAAAAAGCTGAGAAAACACAAGAAAATCGGCGACAACGGCGATTAAATTCAGGGATTTTCAAGATTGGGTTGATTGGTTATACTAATGCGGGCAAATCGTCGTTTTTTAATGCGTTGACCCAAAAAATTCAGTATGAACAAGATGAATTATTTGCGACCTTGGATGCGACAACTAAGGATTTTTCGCTTAAAGATGAATTTAGGGTCACTTTGACTGATACAGTTGGGTTTATTCAGGATTTACCGACAGAGTTGGTGCAAGCTTTCAAGTCAACTTTGCAAGAATCTAAAGATGTTGATTTGTTGCTGCATGTGATTGATGCGTCAAATTCTGCGCATGAAATTCATGAAAATGTTGTGGAAACAATTATGAAAGAATTAGAAATGTCAGCTATTCCAGTTTTGACAATTTACAATAAATTAGACTTGGCTGATCATTTTGCGCCGACCATTTTGCCGAGTGTTGCTCTATCAATTAAGTCTGACGAGGGTGTTCAAATGTTACGACAAGCGATTATTGGTAAGATTTCTGATATTTTTGAATCTTTTGCCATTGATTTGCCCTATACTTTGGCGTATCAATTACCAGAATTGCGGAAAATAGCGCTGATTGACACGGTTGTTGAAAATGACACAGCTTATCAGATAACTGGTAGCATTTCAGCGCATGATAAATGGAGGTTGGAAGCGTATGGATTACGTTGAGTTAGCGATTAAATCGGGTGGTTTCATGGCGATGGACAAAACTTTTTTGATAAATCGGCTTGACAATTTGCCTGACGAACGTGAAAAATTAGCTTATATTATGCCGCCTGCGAGTGTGATAAATGCTTATTTTTCGGAGATTTATCAAAAGCAAGGGGCGAGGGCTGCGACTGATTATTTTTTGAGTTTATCAATCAATTTTGGGAACTTTTCAAGTCATCCGAGCTTTGAGCTAGAGGGAACGGCAGGTCATCCGACTTTTCGTTTTATCCGATTAAATTTATCAGGTTATTCTTTTGGCTTTTGTTTTGAAAATGCAACTGAAACAGCAATTGTTTTTAGTGAATTTGAAACGATAATTTCTGATACACTGCTTTTTGAAATTGCTCAGCTTTTTCCACAATATGCTGTTTATGAAGAAAACAGTGTGATTAAACTAAAGAAAATAGACTTTGGTATTTTTGAAAATGTCGAAGAACTGACAACATTAACAAGTAAAAGTGACAATACAGCTTATCTCAAATTTTTTGGCTATAATGTTGCTGAAGTTTTAGAAATTGCAACAAAAAGTGGTAATCGCTTACAAAAAATGATACAATATGAAGATAAGAAACTTATGATTTATATTGCAAAATAAATATTTTTTTAAACAAAAAGGAGTCTGTTATGTCTGTATTTTTAATTTTTCTAGCCATTATTTTGATACTCATTTTGGCGAGTCTTAGCACCTTGTTTTATGTTGTCAAACAGCAAACAGTGGCGATTATTGAGCGTTTTGGTAAGTACCAACAAACGTCAAATTCTGGTTTTCATTTGAAGCTACCATTTGGCATTGATCGTATTGCTGCGCGTGTTCAATTGCGCCTTTTGCAAAATGATATGATTGTCGAGACGAAAACAAAAGACAATGTTTTTGTGCAAATGACGGTAGCAACGCAGTATCGTGTTAATGAAGAAAATGTCACAGATGCTTACTACAAGCTGATGAATCCAGGGGAGCAAATCAAGTCTTACATTGAGGATGCTTTGCGTTCAAGTGTGCCAAAACTCACGCTTGATGAACTATTTGAGAAAAAAGATGAGATTGCGCTTGAAGTCCAACATCAAGTGGCAGAAGAAATGACGACTTACGGCTATATCATCGTCAAAACGCTGATTACCAAAGTTGACCCAGATGCTGAAGTTAAGCAATCTATGAACGAAATCAATGCGGCACAGCGTAAACGTGTAGCGGCGCAAGAATTGGCAAATGCCGATAAAATCAAAATTGTCACGGCTGCCGAGGCGGATGCTGAAAAAGACCGTCTGCATGGGGTTGGTATTGCTGAACAACGTAAAGCCATTGTTGACGGACTTGCCTTGTCAATCAAGGAGATGAAAGATGCGGGTGTGGAGATTTCAGAAGACCAGATTATGTCAATTCTTTTGACCAACCAATATTTGGATACGCTCAATCAATTTGCCAATAACGGTAATTCATCTATTTTCTTGCCAAGTTCGCCTGATGGTATTGAAGATATTCGGACACAGTTGCTGTCTGCTTTGAAAGCAAACAAATAGTGCTAAGCGGTGTGGTATGTTGCCAACTACAAATCTTTATTGACGCTTTAGTCCAATAAAACTTTATCTCTACTTGAACAATTTAAAAACTTTATCGAAAAATGATGAAGTTTTTTTGCGTTTTGGTGGAAAATTTGGTAAACTAGAATAGTTGTTAAAGGTTATATCTGTTTTTTGAACAACGGCTAAACAAAAAATTTCCGTCCTTAGTGTAATGGATATCACGTAAGATTCCGGTTCTTGAGATGGGGGTTCGATTCCCTCAGGACGGATTTTTTTCTTTTTATTGAGAGAGGAAATCATGGAAATTCAATTTTTGGGAACAGGTGCTGGTCAACCTGCCAAACAGCGCAATGTGACGTCAATTGCACTCAAACTCCTTGCGGAGCGTAATGAAATCTGGCTTTTTGATTGTGGCGAGGCCACGCAACACCAGATTTTGGCGACCAGTATTCGCCCACGGAAAATCACGAAGATTTTCATCACACATCTGCACGGCGATCACATTTTTGGCTTGCCTGGCTTTTTGTCGAGTCGCAGTTTTCAAGCCTCAACCCTGAATGAAAAGCAGACGGATATTGACTTGTATGGACCTGCTGGCGTTAAAAACTTTGTGATGACGGCGTTGCGTTTGTCAAGTAGTAAGCTTGGCTATCGGATTCATTTTCATGAGTTAGGTGCGGAAAATGTCGGCAAGATTTTTGAGGACGAGACGTTTGAGGTCTATATGGACACGCTTGACCATACGATTTTTTGCATGGGGTATCGCATTGTTGAAAAAGATAAAAAAGGCGAGCTAGATGCTGAGGCGTTAAAAGCTGCGGGTGTGCCTTTTGGACCGCTTTTTGGTAAGGTAAAAAATGGTCAAGATATTGAAATTGACGGTAAAATTATCAAATCGGCAGACTTTATAGGACCAGATAAAAAAGGACGTGTGGTAACGATACTTGGTGATACCCGTCAGACAGATAAGGCGGTGCGCCTAGCGATTGGGAGTGATCTGCTAGTACATGAGTCGACTTATGAGGCAAAAGAGAGCAAAATTGCGAGAAGTCATGGACATTCAACGACACAACAAGCCGCTGAAGTTGCCAAACAGGCACAAGTCAAACGATTGTTACTCACGCATATCTCAGCACGCTATGTTGGTCCTTTGGTCAGACAGCTTGCTAGTGAGGCGAAAGAAACATTTGACAATAGCTTTGTCGTGAAAGACTTGTACGAAGAAGTTGTCAAATGAGAAATCTGCTTATAACAGGTGCAACGGGCGATATTGCACGAGAGATAATCGCACGAGTAAAAGATGACTATCGGCTGATATTGCTGTCGCGTGATGTAACGAGTTTAGCTGAGTTTTCTGAACATCTTTACCAAGTTGATTTGACTGATGAAATGGCTTTGACTGAGGTTTGTCAGCAAATTTCAGACAAATTCGGTGTCATTGATGTGCTGATTAATAATGCGGGATATGGCAATTTTCAGGAATTTCTTGGTTATTCTGCCGATGAGATTAGGCAGATGTTTGAAGTCAATGTTTTTGCCTTGATGACTGTGACACGAGTTTTTTTACCAGATATGATAGCGCAACAATCGGGACAGATTATCAACATTGCCTCAATTGCGAGCTATCTGGCGACAGCTAAATCAACGATTTATGCCGCAAGTAAATTTGCGGTAAGAGGGTTTTCAGATGCGCTGAGGCAAGAAGTTTTTGATTACAATATCAATGTTTTAGTCGTCAATACGGGACCTGTTTTGACAAAATTTCATGCTGACAATGCAGCCTATCTTATTAAAGTCGGAAAAAACGTTGTCACAGCAGCATACGTTGCTGATAAAGTTGTTGCTAGTCTTGGTAAACAAAGACGTGAGCTCAATCTCCCACGACAGGTCAATGTTGCTCGAATTTTGGCTGGCATTTTCCCAAATACAACAGATAAAATAACGCGGAGGTTTTTCAATCTAAAATGATCACACCTACCTTTGATTGGCAAGTCAATACAGACGAGCCGTCTGATGAGTTTGTCAAATTAGTAAAAAAACAAAAACTTGATGAATTAGCAGCGAAAATACTTTGGAAACGTGAACTGAGAACTGAAGATGAGTTGACGACTTTTCTCAATCCGTCGCTCGAAAATCTGCACGATCCATTCTTGTTTTACAGTATGAGTCGTGCGGTTGAGCGGATTCGGCAGGCTGTTGAAAATCAAGAAACGATTTTGATTTATGGTGATTATGATGCAGACGGTATGACGAGTGCTAGTATCATGAAGACGGCACTTGATGAAATCGGTGCAGAGAGTCTGGTTTATCTGCCCAACCGTTTTACAGACGGTTACGGACCGAATCTTGATGTTTACAAGTATTTCATTGAAAATGAATCAGTTAGCTTGATTATTACCGTGGATAATGGTGTTTCGGGACATGAGGCGGTGGCTTATGCGCAAGAAAACGCTTGTGATGTGATTATCACTGATCACCATTCTTTGCCTGAAACTTTGCCTGATGCTTATGCTATTATCCACCCTGAACACCCAGACGGTCGCTATCCTTTTGGGGAATTGGCGGGGTGCGGTGTCGCTTTCAAGGTTGCTTGTGCGCTTTTGGAATATATCCCATCAGAAATGCTTGATTTAGTCGCGATTGGAACGGTTGCTGATATGATGACACTGACTGATGAAAATCGTATTTTGGTCAAATTCGGTATTGAAATTCTCAAAAATACGGAGCGTATCGGGCTTGAGGCTTTGATAAATGTTATTGATATTGATAAAAGCGATATAACCGAAGAAACGATAGCCTTTCAAATCGCACCGCGACTAAATGCGTTAGGGCGTATTGATGACCCTAATCCCGCTATTGAGTTATTGACGGGCTGGGATGAAAATGAAACGCAGGCAATTGCTGAGATGATTGACCGCAAAAATATTGAGCGCAAGGAAATCGTTGCTGAGATGCTTGTTGCCGCAGAGAGTCAGCTTGATGATAGTCCTGTTCAATTTATCTATCAGACGGGGTGGAATCCTGGTGTACTTGGTATCGTGGCAGGACAATTGCTCCAAAAAACGGGTAAACCGATTGTCATGTTGTCAGAAGAAAATGGTCTATTAAAAGGTTCAGCGCGCTCAATTCCCACTTTTAATATTTTTGAGGCGTTGACAGCTCACAAGGAACTATTTATTACCTTTGGCGGTCACGCACAGGCTGCTGGCATGACTTTTGAACTTGCCAATTTACCTGAGATTAAAGCTGGCATAGCTGATTTTATTACTAAAAATAAGCTTGATTTGTCACAAAAAAATCAGCTAATTTTAGATGAATCAATCACTTTGTCAGACCTCACGCTTGAAACGATTAAATCACTTTCAAAACTGGCACCATTTGGTCAAGGCAATCCTAAACCGCAGTTTTTGGTGTCAGATTATCAAGTTGTTCAAAGTCGTGCCATGGGTCAAGGAAATGCCCACCTCAAGTTGAAAATTCAGCAAGATAAAGCGCAAATTGAGGCAGTCTATTTTGGTCATGGTGCAGAAAGCCTAGATTTTGAGCAATCAGCGCCAGATTTGGCAGTAACACTTTCTGTCAATA
This sequence comes from Pseudolactococcus hodotermopsidis, assembly GCF_011170085.1. Lineage (GTDB taxonomy): Bacteria > Bacillota > Bacilli > Lactobacillales > Streptococcaceae > Pseudolactococcus > Pseudolactococcus hodotermopsidis. The sequence continues at coordinate 12,938 of NZ_BLLI01000022.1, forward strand.
CTTGGAACGGCAATACGGCAATTCAGTTAATGGTTGTAGATGCTCGGGTTACGGGTGTTCAGCTGATTGATTTGCGAAATCAACAAAATCAGACAAAAATTCCAAAAAATGCACTTATTTTTACAAATAATACCGAAAATAGTGTTATAATGAGTGATGTCATAGTCGTTGCAGAAGTGCCTGACTCTGCTGAAAATTTGATTAGGTTGACGGAAATTTTGGCACAACATGAATTTGTTGCTGTTTATTTTCAAAATCAGATGACATATCACTACTATCTGACTGGTGGTGGGACACGTGAACAATTCGCCAAATTTTACAAGACGATTTATCAGTATCCTGAGTTTGACGTGCGCTATAAGTTGAAAAATTTGGCTGATTTTCTTAAAATTCCTGATATTTTGCTAGTAAAAATGGTGCAGATTTTTGAAGAATTAGAGTTTGTGACGATTGCTGATGGTTTGATGACGGTGAATAAAGCGGCGACAAAACGTCAATTTACAGAAAGTCAGATTTATCAAGAACTGCAAGAAACGGTCAAAATGCAAGCATTTTTTGCACTTTCACCAGTACGTGATATTTATAATGAGTTAAAAAACAAATAGGAAAAGATGTCAAGATAATCTACGCATTTCAAGCACAAAAACGAGTAGACACTCTAAAAAAAGGAAAATTAACATGGATTTGACCCAATACATTGCAACAATTCCAGATTATCCGCAAAAAGGGATTGAATTTCGGGATATTTCGCCATTGATGGCTGACGGAAATGCTTACAGTTATGCCATTCGTGAAATAGTGCAATATGCACAAGACAAGAAAATTGATAGGATTGTTGGACCAGAAGCGCGCGGTTTTATTGTTGGTTGTCCAGTCGCTTTTGAGTTGGGTGTCGGTTTTGCGCCCGTTCGTAAGCCTGGTAAATTGCCACGTGAGGTAATTGAAGCGCAGTATGAAAAAGAATACGGTTTTGATACTTTGACTATGCACGCTGATGCGATTCAAAAAGGGCAACGTGTTTTGGTTGTTGATGACTTGCTTGCGACTGGTGGCACGGTTAAGGCAACGATTGCTTTGATTGAAAAACTTGGCGGTGTTGTTGCAGGTTGTGCTTTCCTGATTGAACTTGATGCGCTAAAAGGTCGTGAAAAAATTGGTAATTATGAGTATAAAGTCTTGATGCACTATTAAAATTTTGCAAATTTATGGTAAAATAGACTTAACCGAGTGTGAAAGCTCTATATACTCGTTTAACTATAAAAAGATTACGCTTTTGACTAGATTCACCACTTCGTCGTTGGCTAGAATTGACGAACCTAGTTTGTAACCTTTTTAGAGTTAAGCGAGTATAGAGCTATATCTAACTTTTATGGAGATAAAAAATTGAAAATTAAAGCATTTGAAAATCAAGATTTGTCAGAATTGTCAATGATTGAAGTGGCGCATGCCATGTTGGAGCAAAAAGGCAAGGAAATGGCTTTTAATGAGCTTGTCAATGAGATTCAAGATTACCTTGAAAAATCTGACACTGAGATTCGAGATCGCCTGTCACGTTTTTATACGGAATTAAATACTGACGGTAGTTTCATTCCGCTTGGTAATAATGTTTGGGCTTTGCGTTCTTGGTACGCCATTGATGAAATTGACGAAGAAGTTGTGGCGCTTGATGAGCTTGACGATGAGGGCGAACGTCCTAAGAAAAAACGTAAGAAAGTCAACGCATTTGCTGCTGACGGCATTGATATTGATTATAATGACGATGATCCTGAAGATGACGATGTGCTTGTTGCTGATGTTGCTTATGACGATGATAATCCCGATGACGAAAAAGATGAGGTTGAAGCGTTTGATGTCGAGCTTGAAGAGGTTGAGATTGATGATGCTGAAGTTGTTGCACTTGACGTTGAAGATGAGGAAGACGAAGATATTGAAGAAGATGTTCCAGCTGAAAAATAATGGAGAAATCCATATTTTTTATTAAATCCTTGATTTTCAAGGATTTTCGTGTATAATCTAAAATGAAACATCTTTTTATCCGTAAACAATGACAGATTGATAATCGGGTTTCGCCCTATTTTAGAGAGCCTCTTTAAGGCTAATGGGATAAGGATGTTAATTTAAGAGGAAGGTGGAAAATAGTTGATTTGGTAGATAAAGATACGAATAAATATCAGCGCGAAAGTTTTCGAGATAGTATACTTCGCCAACTGCAAGAAGCGAATGAATCGTTGGATGATGTGGCATCGGAGACGGGGTTTGCCTCGCCTAAAAAACGGGAGTTTGTGACATTAGAAGAAAGAATGCTCAAAGAGGAAGTTTATAATAGCTCTAATCCTATTTTCATAGATGAAAGAACAGGACTGAAACGCCCAAGAATTACGCCGCAACAAGAAGAAGAACTTTCAACTGACGATTTGGCTGCACTCATTAAGTTGCCGTCGCGTTCAGAGAAAGTTTTGGGGACAGGAACGTTGTCAACGCCGCTGATTGAGGATACTGAAGAATTTCAGGAAACCAAACGTGAGGCGCGCAAGGAGCAAGATAAGCATATGCGTTCTACTCGTAAAAAATCAAAGAATTTAGCTGGCAAAATTATTGCGATTGTTGTCTTGATTTTGTTAGTGGTTGGTAGCTCAACAGGTTATTTGTTTTATAAGCATATGAAAAGTGAGGCGCAGCCTTATAGTTTGACAGATACATCAACAAAAGCGATTAAAATTCCTGATGGTGCATCAACCAAACAAATTGGTCAGGTGCTTGAAAAAAATAAGATTATTAAGAATGCGACGGCTTTCCAGCTTTGGACAAAGTTTAAAAGTGTGGCAGGCTTTAAGTCTGGTTACTATAACCTATCGCCAAGTATGACGTTGAAAAAAATATCTGATATTTTACAAAAAGGTGGCACTGAGAAACCAATTGAGCCGATTTTAGGAAAAATAACGATTCCTGAGGGCTATACCATTGCGCAAATGGCGGATAAAATCTCGGATAATGTTGAAACGAAGTCAACTAAGGATAAAACGCCGTTTACCAAGGAGGAGTTCCTCAGTATTGTGACGGATGATGCGTTCATTGCGAAGATGCAGGCGGCTTATCCAGAGTTGTTTGCTTCCTTACCAGCTAAAGATTCTGGTGTGACCTATCAACTAGAGGGTTACTTGTTCCCAGCAACTTATGATTATAATAAAAAGTCAACAACTCAGACGATTGTTGAGCAGATGATTGCTTATATGAATCAAAACTTACAGTCTTACTATGCGACAATTGCTGATAAAAATTTGACAGTTAATGAAGTTTTGTCAATTGCGGCTTTAACTGAAAAAGAGGCTAATAATGATGCAGACCGTCGAAATGTGGCACAAGTTTTCTATAATCGTCTAAGCTTGGATATGCCTTTAGGGTCAAATATCTCAATCTTATATGCGCAAGGACGTCTTGGGCAAAAAACGACTTTGGCTGAGGATGCGGCACTTGATACGAAACTTGAATCGCCCTTTAACCTCTATCTCAACCATGGTTTTGGTCCTGGTCCTGTGACCAATCCGAGCTTGGCGGCAATTAAGGCAGCGATTGAACCAACGGATAACGACTATCTATACTTTGTTGCAGATGTGACGACTGGCAAGGTTTATTTCTCAGAAACAGCTGAAGCGCATGATGAAAATGTTCAAAAGTACGTCAATGACAAATTAGCCGCTGATTCTGTTGATGATGCGCCAGAAGATGATGAAGTAAGAACAGAATAAAATAATACGAAAGAAATGAAAGGAGATGAGTTTCATTTGATTGGCTACAAAATCAAATGACTCAACATCTTATAAATGTCGGATACAAAAACTTACCAAATGACCCGTGAGGGCTATGAAGAATTAGAAGCAGAACTTGATACACTCAAACTTGAAAAACGTCCAGAAGTTATTGAACGCATTAAAATTGCGCGTTCTTATGGCGATTTGTCAGAAAACTCTGAGTATGAGGCAGCCAAAGATGAACAGGCCTTTGTTGAAGGGCGTATTTCAACAGTTGAGACGATGATTCGTAACGCTGAAATCGTGGATAATGCGGGTGTTAAGAGCAATGAAGTGGCGCTTGGCAAAACGGTAACATTTATCGAAATCGGTGAAAAAGAAAAGGAAACCTATAAAATTGTTGGTTCAGCTGAGGCAGATCCCTTTAACGGTAAAATTTCAAATGAATCGCCGATTGCGGTGGCTTTGATTGGTCGCAAGACTGGCGATAAAGTGACGATTCCATTACCAGTTGGCGAGATGACGGTTGAGATTGTTAAAGTTTCTGCCAAATAACAAATAAAAACGATATAAATTTAAATGAGTTTATAATGTTTTTTTACTTGACTTAAGTTTTGAAAATGAAAAAATAAGAAAGTTTCAGAATTGAAACTTTTTCGTTTTAGAGCAAAAACTTTTGATATAATAGAAGTGTAAACAATAAATGCTCAAAAATACCTTATAAAATCAATGTAGACCATCACTTAACTTGAGGATTGTATTGAATTTATGGGAGTTTGAGTGTGACATTTTTTCTTGATAGGGCGCAGTAGGTATTAGAAAGAAAAGGAATATAGACATGGCAATTACAGTACCTACAAATGCAGTAGCATTGACAAACGAAGAAATGATGAACATCGATGGCGGATGGAGCGTTGCAAGCGTAACTGGTAAACTCGCAGTAGCTGGTGTTGGCAACGACTTCGCTGAAGCTGGCGCATACGTTAATGGTGACACTCAAGAAGCTTCAGCTTCAGCAAACGTACTTGGTGGTTTGTTCGGTGTAGAAACTACAGTATCAAAAAGTGGTTTCTCACTTTCAATTAATCTTTTTGGTAAAACTTACAAAATCTTTTAATTAAAAGATATGAAACTTATCATCAAATCAGAAAATAGGTCAATAATTTGACCATTCTGTCTTGATGATTGGTCAAATATCACTATCACACGTCGTTTTTCTGATCGCTTAGTTTTTGCAATCATTTTTTAGCTTTAATTTTAAGTTGAAGATGTAAGCCGAGCTAATGACTGATGAGAAAGTTATCCTACTGCGTCGTATCAAGAAAAAATGTCATTTATTTAATGTATAGAAGAGATGAAAATGTTTAATTTTGGAAAATATCCAGTTGTTTTGCAGCATGACGAGAGTGATTGCGCAGCAGCTGTTATGAGTATGATTTGCAAAAATTATAAGCAAGATTATACGATTATGAAATTGCGTGAAATTTTGGGGACGGATGTTGTTGGAACAACAGTCGCTGGTATCGTATCTGGTGCTGAGGAAATGGGCTTTGAGGCGGTTGCAGTCAGACTTCAGATGTCAGAAGTTAAAAATGATTTTACCTTACCAGCTATTGCGCAAGTTAAGACACCAGATGGTAACAATCATTTTGTTGTCATCAATAAAATTTCTGAAAATCAAGTTATCATTAGTGATCCAGCTTTTGGGCTTAGAAAAATGTCGAAAACGGGATTTCAAACGATTTTTCAGGGTGTTTTGGTTATCTTAGCGCCTAAATCTGATTTTGAAACGAAAAGGCTTAAATCAACGAATATGTGGGGCTTGTTTAAGCAAGTAATGTTCCCACAAAAGCGAATTTTGCTGACGGTTATTGCAACGTCGGCAATTTTGACTTTGATTGGTATTTTATCTAGCTTGTTTTCTAAAGTTATTTTTGATGAGGTAATTCCTTATCAACTCAAGCAGTCGCTTTTTTTGTATTTTACTGTTTTTGCTGTCATTGCCCTAGTGCAACTTTTCCTAGAGTTTTTCAGATCATATATCCTGTTATTTTTATCAAGAAAGATTGATTTACCAGTCTTGTTGGGTTATTATAATCATGTTTTGAAACTACCGTATCAATTTTTCAAAACAAGAAGAACTGGCGATATTTTGACACGTTTTCAAGATGCGATGACGATTAAAAATATCTTTTCACAAGTGTCTATATCGCTTGTTTTAGACCTTTTTTTGGCATGTTTCACGGGAGTTGCCTTGGCCAAATTAAATTCGCAACTTTTTATCATTATTTTTGTTGCTATCTTGATTGATATTTTACTGATTTATGTGTTTAAAGGGCGTTATAGAGCGCTAAATTATGAGCAAATGGCGGCGGGAAGTGCGCTTAATTCTCAGTTGATTGAGTCAATTCAAAATATTGAAACGGTCAAATCTTACACGAGTGAACGCCATCATATCGAAAATCTTGAGAAAAAATTTGTTAAAACTTTGAAATTGAATTATGCTGAGGGTCTGACAACTTTGATTCAAGGGACTATTTCGTCTGGTCTTAGTAAGTTTTTAATTCTTATTTTGCTGACGGTTGGGGCACTTGCGATTATTAATGGGCAGATGTCTATCGGTGATTTGATTGTTTTTCAAACTTTGTCTACGTATTTTATTGGTCCTGTCCAAAATTTGGTGGGTTTGCAGCTGACTTTTCAGGAGGCAGATATTGCCATTAAACGCCTTAATGAACTAATGGATTTGGAAACTGAAAATGATGAGCCGAGTTTGCTGAACGATGTGAATTTAGCGGGTGATATTCAGTTTCATGATGTTTCTGTGCGTTACGGCAGTCGAGCGCCAGTGATTGAGAAGTTTAACTTGACTATTCCGCATGGCAAAAAAATTGCCATTGTTGGGCCAAGTGGTGCTGGGAAATCAACGATTGCTAAGCTACTTTTGAAGTTTCAGGATGTTGCCAATGGTAGTATCACGATGAATGGTTATAATCTAGCTGATATACAGACATCTTATTTGCGACAACAGTCCGGTTATGTACCGCAAAATATCGAACTATTTTCCGCGACAGTCCTTGAAAATATTCTAATGGGCAATGAAACGGCGAAGTATGAAGATGTGATAAGGGCGACAAAAATGTCGGGCGCTTATGATTTTATTGCGAAATTGCCCGAACGTTTTCAGACGAAAGTTGAGAATCAAGGTGCGAGCTTTTCTGGTGGTGAAAAGCAACGTTTGGCGATTACGCGTGCTTTTGTGAAAGAACGTCAACTCTATATTTTTGATGAATCAACCAGTAATTTGGATAGTTTTAGTGAACAAACGGTTCAAGAAAGCATTTTGAGATCAACGAAAAAAGTGACGACGATTGTGATTGCGCATCGCTTGTCAACGATTGTCAATAGTGATATTATTATTTACATGGAGGAGGGCAAGATTCTTGAACAAGGGACGCATCTTAGTTTAATGGCGCAAAAGGGGCGCTATTCGGAAATGATCCAGTTGCAATATGGTCAGCAACTTGCCCCTCAAGATGCTGTCATCTAATTGAGTGTGGGAAATTTGACTTCGTCTAAATCAAGAAAGGCGCAAACGATAATGAAGTTATATTCAAAAGAAGAGTTAAAAGATAGTCGGTTGTTCTTTGATAAGCGACCTGCCAATTTTGCTAAATTTTTGGCGATGTTTATGATGATAATGATTGTTGGGAGCTTTGTGTCACTTCGATTTATCAAAAAAAATGATATTATTCGCGGTCAAGGAACGATTGAAACGGCTGATAAGGTGTATATCACACCGCTTGTTAATGGTAATGTGATTAGCATTGACAAGCCTGAGGGAAGTCGTGTTGAAAAAGGCGATAAATTGTTGACTTTATCAACAGGCAATGAGACGGTTCTGCTTGACAACATAGATGATCAGCTTAAAAAAATGGATGAGAAAATCGCTATTTTTGATAAATATGAAAAGGCTTTGAATGAGAAAGAAAACACGCTCAATAATTCTGGCATAGAGCAAGAATTTTACGGTAAGGTAGCCTTGTATTTATCGCAAATCTCGCAAGAAAATAAGCAAAAGAACGATACTTCTCAGGCGTTAGCGGCAAGAAATGCAGAGCTTGCCAAATTACAAGGAGAATTGGCGACGATTCAAGGGAGCGATACGGGGAGCCTTCGCCAAGAATACGAAAAAGCTTACAATCGCAAGGTAGAAGATATAGCCGAAGCAGAAAAGCTTAATGAAGCGGCTTTGGTCAAGTCTTTGACCCGCGAGTTAGAAGATTTGAATGCTGAATATGCCCGAACAGCTGGCGAAAGTAGTGCGGCTAAACAAGCTGAAATAACGGCTAAACAGGCTGAAGTTTCAAGTTTGGAAACGGCTTTATATGCACAGGCTGATCAGACTTATCAACAATTGATTAGCGAGCTAGGAACGATGAGGCGACAAGTTCAGGATGAAAAAGCTGAATTGGCGCGTCAGCAGACACTCAAGAAGTCAGAAAACGGTCAGCTTGATATTGTTGCCGATCATGCTGGTACGATACATTATTTTACGGCGCTTAAAAAAGGCTTAGGTCTCCAAGCTTTTCAGCCGATAGCTGATGTTAGTGATGACGGTAAGGCTAAAGAACTTTTTGTTGAGAGCTATATTTCAGCGCAAGACAGAACTCGGATAAAAATTGGTAATTCTGTAAAAGTTTCGGTCAATGGTGTCAATCAAACGGATTATGGTTTGTTGTCGGGAAAAGTGACGGCAATTGCTAATGGGACGGTTACGCAAAGTGAGAGCGGTACTTCTCAGGTACTTTATCAAGTGACTGTTAAGCTCTCTCAAAATAAGTTGAAAGATATTGACTTGCTCCCGTCGATGCCTGTCATGATAAATGTTGTTTATCATCAAGAAACTTATTTAAGCTGGCTTTTGGAGCAGTTGAATTTTATGAAGTAGTTTGGGTGTTTCTTGCATCTGATTTTAAAATCTGGAAATTATCAGATTTTTTTTTGGCAAAATTTGATAATTTTCGGTATAATGGTCAAATAAGGTCAAAGTTTACTAGAAAAAATGTTGGAAGGAGAAAGTGTGAGAAATACATCAGATATGATTGAAAAATATCTCAAGGAGTTGTTAGCGCAAGCGGCGGAAATTGAGATTCGGCGGTCTGAAATTGCGGCGTATTTTGGTGTTGTGCCAAGCCAAATCAATTATGTGATTAAGACGCGTTTTACCTTGCCAAAGGGCTTTGAAGTTGAAAGTAAGCGTGGCGGTGGCGGTTATATTCGGATTGGCAAAATTCAGTATTCTGACGAGCATGAGTTATTGTTGACTATTTTGCGAAAAATTCCTGAAAAGTTGTCAATTAGTCTGGCACAAGACTTGTTGCAACTTTTGTTTGATGAAAAAATCATCACGGAGCGTGAGGGGAATTTGTTGCTGAGTCTATTGGATAATCCTGTTTTGACTGATATGCAGCGTGCGATTTTGCTGACAACAACGATTCATCGGTTAGATAAGGATAATTAAGGAAAAGAAATGACACAAAAATATACGGTACTACTTGAAAAAGTTCTCAAATCAGCGCGCGTTTTTGCGGCGGGAAATGGCTATGATTATGCTGAAACGGCGCATGTTTTAGCGGGTATGTTGTCAGTTAATGACAGTTTTGCTCAAAATATCTTGGATGATCGTGACGTGACGCTTGAGATGGTGCTGGAAGAAATTGAACATAATCGTTTGCCTGACAAAGTACTTGAAATTGGTCAAGTTCATCTTTCGCCTAAGGTTGAACATTTGCTGATTGAGGCGGAGACACTTGCAGCGCAAAATCATTTATCTGAAACAGGCTCAGAGCATTTGCTTTATGTTTTGCTGACAGATGATGATAATGTTGCTAAGAAGATTTTGGAGCTTAATAAAATTAAATTATCAGATATTCTTAATGATTTGCTTGAATTTGGTAATATGACGGTCAAAAAGCCAAGACGTGCCATAATGCCGATGAGCAAGCGACAAGCGGCGCAAGGTGTGTCGGAGACAAGTGTGACACCGACACTTGATTCAGTGGCGCGTGATGTGACTGCTGATGCACGAAATGGGTTGATTGATCCGATGATTGGCCGTGATAAGGAAATTGAGCGCGTAGTTCATATTTTAAGTCGTCGCACGAAAAATAATCCTGTCTTGGTTGGAGAGCCTGGTGTTGGGAAATCGGCAATTATTGAAGGTTTGGCTCAGCGTATGATTGATGGCGAAGTGCCACTTGATATGCAAGGTGTGCGCTTAATGTCGCTGAGTATTGCAAATGTCGTGGCGGGAACGAAATTTCGTGGTGAATTTGAAGATCGGATGATGGCGATTGTTGATGAAGCCAGTAAGGATGACAAAACAATTGTTTTTATTGATGAATTACACACAATTGTTGGTGCTGGTGGTGGGGCTGATTCGGTTACGGATGCATCGAATATTATGAAACCTGCTCTTGCGCGTGGCGATTTTCAGCTGATTGGGGCAACGACTTTTCATGAATACCAAAAATATATCGAAAAAGATGCGGCGCTAGAACGTCGATTTGCCAAAGTTATCGTTGAAGAACCGACTTTTGATGAATCAATTGCTATTTTGCAAGGTTTGAAGCCTAAGTTTGAGACTTTTCATCATGTCACTTTTGAACCTGAAGCGATTCGGACGGCGGTGCAACTCAGTGTGCGGTATATGCCGAGTCGCAGATTGCCTGATAAGGCGATCGATTTGCTAGATGAGGCAGCGGCGACAGTAAAACTTTCGATTAAAAGTAATCTCTCTCAGCAAAGTCAGCTTGATAAGGAGATTTTAGCCATGGATGCGCAGTTGCAAAATGCTGTCACAAGCCATGATTTGAAAGAGGCTAAAGTTTTCAACCAAGAATTACAAAAACTTGAAATAAAACGTGATAAGATGACGATTAAACTAAGCAGGGCTAGAGCTGCTAAAGTGGCAGAATCAGATGTCTATGCCGTCGTTTCTAATCTGACAGGTGTGCCAGTTTCACAAATGACGAAAAATGAGATGACACGTCTCGTCAATCTTGAAAAAGAGTTGCACAAACGTGTTGTCGGTCAAAGTGAAGCCGTTACAGCGGTTGCTAGTGCCATTCGCCGAAGTCGTTCGGGCATTTCTGATGATAAACGACCGATGGGGTCGTTTATGTTTCTTGGTCCTACGGGCGTCGGCAAGACCGAGCTTGCTAAGGCACTCGCAGAAACTGTTTTTGGCGATGAGAACAGTATGATTCGGCTTGATATGAGCGAATATATGGAGAAATTTAACAGCAGTCGTTTGGTTGGTGCGCCTCCTGGCTATGTCGGCTATGATGAGGGGGGGCAGTTGACGGAACAGGTGCGTAATAAGCCTTATGCGGTTGTTTTGTTTGATGAGGCTGAAAAAGCACATCCTGATGTCTTTAACTTACTTTTGCAAATTCTTGATGACGGTTTTATCACGGACGGTAAAGGTCGCAAGGTTGATTTTCGCAATACGATTATTATCATGACAAGCAATCTTGGTGCGACGGCTTTGCGAGATGATAAAACAGTTGGTTTCGGGGCGGTTGATATGTCAACGAATTATGCGGCAATGAAATCTAGGATTCTCGAAGAGTTGAAAAAGCAGTATCGGCCAGAGTTTCTTAATCGCATTGATGAAAAAATTGTCTTTCGGTCGTTGACTGAAAATGAGCTTTCTGATATTGTCAAAATCATGGCTAAACCGTTGATAAAACGTTTAGCAGAACGTCATATCAGCTTGAAAATTTCGGCAAGTGCTTATCAACTTATTGCTAAAAATGGCTTTGATCCAGAATATGGGGCGCGGCCAATACGCAAGGCTTTAGAGAAAAAACTGGAAAATCCGTTGTCTGACAAGATTTTGTCAGGCGAAATTATCGCGGGTAGTACAGTCAATGTTGGCGTTTCTAGCGAAGAAATAATCTTAAAAGTGAAAAAATCACAGTAAATATTTGTTAAAAAAAAACTTTCAAGGTATAATAAAAGTGTAGGGAAGTAAACTTCTCATAAAAGATAAAGAGGTGACGATTATGATTAAATTTAACATTCGTGGTGAAAACATCGAGGTAACAGATGCTATCCGCAATTACGTTGAAGAAAAAATCAGCAAACTTGAAAAGTACTTTACGCCAGCTCAAGAGCTGACTGCCCACGTAAATCTCAAGGTTTACGCTGAAAAAACATCTAAAGTAGAAGTCACAATTCCAGCTGCTCACATCACTTTGCGTGCTGAAGATACATCTCAAGACTTGTACGGTTCAGTTGATTTGGTTCAAGAAAAACTGGAACGTCAAATTCGCAAATACAAAACAAAAGTTCAGAAAAAGCGCAATCATGTCGCAACTGGTAAGGCTTTTGAAACGTTTGTTGACTTAACACCAACAGAAGAGCTTGACGATAATAACGTTGAAATTGTTCGCACGAAAATCATTGACTTGAAACCAATGAATGCTGAAGAGGCTGTTCTTCAAATGGATTTGATTGACCATGATTTCTTTGTCTTTACAGATGCTGAAACAGATGCAACAAATATTGTTTACCGTCGTGGAGATGGTAATATTGGCTTGATTGAAACTAAATAATTGATTTTTAAGGCTCTCTGAACTTGACTGTTCGAGCCTTTTTTGTTTAAAAGGTAAAATCAGCTAACTTTTTGCGCTAAATGAATATATAAAATGGTCGCTTTTTCCTAGAAGCGGCTATTTTTATACCTAAAAATCATTTCAAATGACATGTAATTGAATTTTTTGAATATTTATTATTTACAAAGCAACTTTTCTATGTTAGAATATATAACATAAGAATGATTTTGTGTCATAAAATCTAACATAAAATCGAAAACTCACGAGCTAAGGCTCATTAACAAAAATTAGGAGATTTTTATGAACGCTGGAAGTATTGCATTTATCCTCATCTGTGCTGCCATGGTTTTTGTCATGACACCAGCATTGGCATTTTTCTACGGCGGTCTTGAGCGCCGTAAAAATGTGCTTAACACAATGCTTATGGTGGTCATTCCGCTTGGTTTGGCATCAATTCTTTGGGTAGTAATCGGCTATTCGCTGTCGTTTTCGGGTGATGGCACTTTTATTGGCAACTTAAATCATCTCTTTTTCAATGGTGTGAGTATGTCGAAAAACGCTTTGCATGGCTTGGAAATTCCTGACGGTCTTTTCGGTGGTTTTCAGATGATGTTTTCGATTATCACGGTAGCTCTTCTGACAGGAGCGGTTGTCGGTCGCATGCGTTTCACGCCAATTGTGATTTTCATGGCGCTTTGGCTGATTCTAGTTTATTATCCAATGGCTCATATGGTCTGGGGTGGTGGTCTGCTTGCACAGATTCATTCGATTGATTTTGCTGGTGGTAATGTTGTTCATATTTCAAGCGGTGTCAGTGCGCTTGTGCTTGCCCTTGTGCTAGGTCGTCGCCGAGATTATGCGCGTCTTGAATATCGCCCACATAACATTCCTTTTGTTTTGCTTGGTGCAGGTCTACTTTGGTTTGGTTGGTTTGGTTTCAATGCAGGTTCAGCGCTTGCGGCGGACGGCTTGGCAGTTCATGCGCTGATGACGACTAATACTGCTGCTGCTGCTGCCATGTTGTCATGGTTGCTTGTCGAGAAACTGACGATTGGTAAGCCGACGGTTGTTGGTGCTTCAACTGGTCTTGTTGTGGGACTCGTTGCCATTACACCAGGAGCGGGCTTTGTGTCGCTTTGGTCAGCCTTATTTATTGGCGCTCTCGTTTCGCCTATTTCTTACTATTTTATCTCGATTGTTAAGCACAAACTTGCTTATGATGATGCGCTTGATGCTTTCGGGGCGCATGGTATCGGTGGTATCTTTGGTGGTATTATGACAGGTATCTTCACAACGCCCGCTTTGGCTCTGGAAAAAGGATATGCTGGGCTGATTTATGGATCTGGCAAGCTTTTTCTAGCACAAATCGAGTCGATTTTGTTTACAATCGTCTTTAGCGCTACTGTGACATTTGCTTTGATTAAAATTATTTCTTTATTTACGGAAATACGTGTTAGTGACCGTGCCGAGGCTGTCGGGCTTGACGACAGTGAACATGATGAAACAGCTTATCCGACTTTCATGGGACTTGATAGCTAAACGCATATAATTGTAAATTGAGTTTAACTAAACCCTATTGCGAGAAAATATTTTGACTTGACAATGGGGCATTTATAACAGGAGCTTAAAATGAAAAAAGTAGAAGCGATTATTCGCACAGACAAATTAGAAGATTTGAAAGATGCCTTAGTCAAAAATGATTTGGCGAAAGGCATGACAGTTTCACAAGTTTTGGGTTATGGCAATCAAAAAGGGTTTGCAGAATATGTTCGTGGTCAAAAATTGAACACGACTTTACTTGCCAAAATCAAAATTGAAATCGTGACTGTTGAGGAACAGGTTTCAAAACTTATTGAGGTTATTCGCGAAACAACGCAAACTGGCGAAGTTGGTGACGGTAAAATTTTCGTTATGCCAATTGAAAATGTTATTCGTATTCGGACAGGCGAACAAGATAGTGATGCGATTTAAAAGCATACAAAGATGAAAAAGTATTTGATAAGTTCAAATGCTTTTTTGCGTAGATGTTGAAAAATTTCCCTAAAAACGGTAGAATTAAGAGATACAGAGGAAAAATAGGATGAAAAAAATCAAAAATTTTGAAAATAAAAAAGTATTGGTGTTAGGGTTGGCAAAATCTGGCGAGTCTGCGGCGCGTGTTTTAAGTCGCTTGGGTGCTATTGTTACGGTTAATGATGGCAAGCCTTTTGATGAAAATCCAGCAGCGCAAGATTTATTAGCTGAGGGAATTAAAGTTGTTACAGGTGGTCATCCTTTGGCATTACTAGATGAGGCGTTTGAGTTAATGGTCAAAAATCCTGGTATTCCTTATGAAAATCCAATGGTTGTGCGCGCGATTGAGAAAAAGATTCCGATTATTACCGAAGTTGAGTTGGCTTATTTGATTTCAGAGTCGCCGATTATTGGCATTACTGGCTCAAATGGTAAGACAACGACGACGACTTTGATTGCTGATATTTTGAATCGGGATAATCAATCAGCTAAATTGTCTGGTAATATTGGTTTTCCAGCTTCAGATGTTGCTTCAAAATCTAGCGCTGATGAGACTTTGATTATGGAGTTGTCAAGTTTCCAACTGATGGGAATTGATCAATTTCGCCCTAAAATTGCGATTATAACTAATGTTTTTTCGGCACATTTAGATTATCATGGTTCGCAAGAAAATTATGAAACAGCTAAATGGCGAATTCAGGAAAATATGACGACTGCCGATTTCTTGGTGCTGAATTTTAATCAGGCTAAATTGCGTGAAAAAGCTAGTCATACAAATGCGACAGTTGTCGGTTTTTCAACGACTGAAAAAGTTGACAATGGTGCTTATGTCATGAATGGTCAGATTTTCTTTCGAGATGAGAAAATTATGGCAGTTGCTGACTTGTCTCTTCCTGGGTCACATAATCTTGAAAATGCCTTGGCTGCGATCTGTGCTAGTAAGCTATCCGGTGTCTCAAATCAAGCGATTGTTAGTATTCTTACGACATTTTCAGGTGTTAAACACCGCTTGCAATATTTAGGTAAAAAATCAAATATTATTTTTTATAACGATAGCAAGGCAACCAATATCCTTGCGACGCAAAAAGCTTTGTCTGGCTTTGATAATAGCTCTTTATGGCTATTAGCGGGTGGTCTTGATCGTGGCAATGGTTTTGATGAGTTAGCGACAGATATTGCCAATCTAAAAGGCATGATTGTTTTCGGCGAAACAGCGCCAAAGCTCCGTGATTTGGCAGAAACGCTGGGTATTCCAGTCTTTGATAGCGAAAATGTTGCAAGGGCGGCTGAACTTGCTTTTGAAAAAGCTGACGAGAACGACACGGTTTTGCTTAGTCCTGCCAATGCGAGTTGGGATCAATACAAAACATTTGAACAACGTGGCGATATGTTTATTCAAGCGGTCGCCAAATTGAAAGAGAAAAAGAATTAATACGTGTCTTATCTTTGAAAGTTACGCTAGTCAGTAATTTAAACAAAAATGAAAGAAAAATCATGAAAATCATCGTAACAGGTGGCGGGACAGGTGGACATATCTATCCAGCGCTGAGTTTTATTCATTATCTGAAAACGGTCGAACCTGATGTGTCGGTGCTTTATATCGGTACGGAGAAAGGTTTGGAGTCAAAAATCGTGCCTGAAAATGGTATTGCATTCAAAACAGTTGATGTGCAAGGTTTTAAGCGTTCCTTGTCGCCTAAAAATATCAAAACGGTTTATAAATTTCTCAAATCGGTTTTAGAAGCTAAAAAAATCATCAAGAATTTTAAGCCTGATGTTGTTATTGGTACGGGTGGTTATGTGGCAGGACCAGTTGTTTATGCGGCAACAACGCTCAAAATTCCAACGATTGTTCATGAGCAGAACTCAATTCCTGGTGTGACTAACAAATTTTTGAGTAAACGTGCGACTCGTGTGGCGCTTGCTTTTCAAGAAGCAGGTAGTTTCTTTCCGTCTCCGAAAACGGTTTTTACGGGCAATCCAAGGGCGCAAGAAGTGGCAGATTTGGATGATTCGGGAAATGTTTTGGGGCAATATGGCTTGGACTCAAAAAAGAAAACTATCGTTATTTTTGGTGGTAGTCGAGGCGCTCTAAAAATCAATACAGCAGTAGTTGAAGCGCTTGCTATTTTAGCTCAAAAAGAGTACCAAATTCTTTACGCTTCGGGCGAGATTTATTTCAACGATGATGAATTTGCTGAGACATTTGCTAAATATAATCAAGAAAAGAATATCAAAATCGTGCCTTATATCAAAAATATGGTTGAAGTTTTAAATGATGCAGACTTGATTTTGTCGCGAGCGGGTGCGACGACTTTAGCTGAAATTACGGCGCTTGGTTTGCCGTCAATTCTTGTGCCGAGTCCTTACGTGACGGCGGATCATCAGACGAAGAACGCACAGGCGCTTCAGCATGCGGGGGCAGCAGTTATGTTAAGAAATGATGAACTGACAGGCGAAAACATTGTTTCAACGATTGATGATATTTTGCTCAATGATACGACCTATCGTCAAATGGCTGAAAATGCCTTGCGTGAGGGTGTACCCGATGCCAGTGAAAGACTGTATCAAGTTGTCAAAGAGGTGACAAGTTTTTCTGGTAATGGTGGCTCAAATGGCAGATAAAGAGATAAAAGAGTTGACACCTTGGCAAAAACATCATGCTGAATTTGAACGTAAAAAAGCCGAAGTAGCTGAAAAAGAGCAACAAGTAAGCGGAAAAAAATTGAGTGAATCAGCTAATGCTGCACCACTTAAAACGACTAAAAATGTGACTGATACAGAATCTGAACCTGTTGCTGAGAGGCAGCAAACGCCGTCCTTATTGGTAAAATTTAAATCAAATTTCACGAATGCTAAATCGATTTCAGATGTTTTAGTTAAAATGTGGTTTTTTTTGCTAATCGCAGCTGTAATTTTTATAGGGAGTCTCTACGTCGTATCGCCTTTGAGTAAAATCGCGAGTTTTACACCGACTGGCAATGCTCATGAAACTTCTGAGCAGATTGCTGATGCGACAGGAATCAAAACAAATGACCATGTTTGGCAAATTATCAAATCAGAAAAGGCATTGTCGCAAAAAATTGTCGCAGCTTTTCCACGTGTGAAATCAGCTCAAATCAACTGGCATTTTCCCAATGATTTTTCGGCAAAAATCACAGAATTTCCCGAAAGTTTATATCTTAAAACAGGTAACGATTATTATCTTGTCTTATCAAATGGTACAATTTTGACAGATGAAAAAATTGATGGCACTCAGTTAGCAGAACGTCCGATTTTAATTGATTTCACAGAAAAAGAAGTCAAAGCCTTTGTTATCGCCTATGAAACGCTCAAACCTGAGATCAAGGCACAAATCACAAATGTTACCAAAGTGCCAACTAAAGTGAGTAAGGATTTTATCGCGCTTGATATGAAAGACGGTAATCAAGTGCGAGTTCCATTGATGCAGTTGGCAGAAAAGCTACCATACTACACCAGTATTGCCGAAAATATTACAGAATCGAGCGTTATTGATATGGAGGCAGGCGCTTATGCCAAGTCTAAAGCGGCTTATCAGCAAGATTTAGACGATGAGGCGGCAGATGAGAAATCTAAGAAAGATAGTGAGAACACTGTGGATGAAACGGCGCAAGAATCTATCTTGGAAGACGAGCAAGAGATGTATAGTGACTGATTTTACAATTTAAGTCAGTGTGTTACTTAGCTTGACATTTAAAGCTTTGTAACCTAAATGTCAAGTTTAGAACCCTGTCAAGCCACGGTCGTTTCATAAATTTAATTTATCCGACAAATTCCGAAATTTCACAAGTTAAATAGCTATTTCAGACGATTATTTCCCTAACCGCTTTAATTTTCATAAAAAATTGTCAAGCGAAATTGAAAATGTCCCAAAAAAAGTCTAAACATGAGTTACATTTTGCTAAAGCAAAATTTGCTTTTAGATTCCATTTTTGATATTATTGAGTTATGATTTAGGCTGAATTTTCAGC
>NZ_BLLI01000023.1 GCF_011170085.1 Pseudolactococcus hodotermopsidis
AAGCTGAAAATTCAGCCTAAATCATAACTCAATAATATCAAAAATGGAATCTAAAAGCAAATTTTGCTTTAGCAAAATGTAACTCATGTTTAGACTTTTTTTGGGACATTTTCAATTTCGCTTGACACACCAAATTACTGTGTATTCTCACAATTATTTTACAAATTCCTCAAAAAAGTTTTTATCTTTAGATAAATATTGTTTACCATTTGTCAAATCATACTGAATCAATTTATAATCTTTCAAAAGTTGTTTTTGCTCTTTTGAAAATTGGTACTTGCTTTCAGCCGTAACTTTTTGATTATCCTCAATAACATCCGACATTTCTATTGCTGGAACTTTATTCAAAAGCTCTGTTTCAAAAGCATAGTAAGGGCTGACATAAGAGTTTGTTTTCTCAAGCAGTAATGATGTAAAATTATAAGGTGCAATTACCTCTTTTTTAACCATCTCAGTCTGATAATTACTCCAGATGAAATAATCAGTCAAATGACTCTTATTCATCGTAAAATTTTTAACAAATTCCTTATTTCCTTGATATATCCCAGGTAAATGATCGCCCCAAAACACAACGGCAATTTTCTTATTCAACTGTTCAAGTTGAGCAAGAAAATTTTGAGTTGCTGTATCTGTAATCATAATGCCTTGCGTATACGTCTGGAGTTGAGTCAAAGTATCATCAGATAAGGTTGAGTTTTTAACTGAAATATCTGGTTCATCGTAATTTCCCTCGTTGTAAGGCATATGATTTTGTAAAGTAATGAGATGAAAAAATTGATTACCCTCATCCATATTTCTAAGTGCTTCATCGTAGACTCCTTCATCTGACATATACAATTGCTGACCCACAATTTTTCGATATTGCCCAGAAATCTGTTCATCAGTACCATCAGCGATAAAGCGTATTCCCATTTTTTCAAATACATTTTTTCTATTATAACCATTTGCTTCAAACGGATGTATTGCCATCTTATTCTCAAACAGATTACTAATAGTTGGTATATACGTCATTTTAGGAATAACAGTCACATATGGATATTTTCCTGCTGAAGTAAAATTATTGAGCGATAAACTTGTCAAGGTCTCAAACTCCATATTAGCTGTTCCACCACCTAGACCTGAACTAAACATGTACCCCCCGTCATTCTCAACCAACGAACGAATATTAGGAATCGGATCAACAGAGAAAGTTCCCCCTTCAATTCTAGTTGGATCAGAGAAAGATTCACTCAAAATATAAATAACTGTCGTGTCAGAAATATCTTGTTGTCGTGTTGCATTGATTGTTTTTGCTAATTTCGTATACTTATCTTTAATTTCTTTCATCTTAACTTCAGAATACCCCTCTGGTTTCAGAGCTACTCGACTATCCATTTCTCGCAACCAAATGTATGGAAGAGAAAATCGGATAGCAATACTTCTCTCACCTATAAACATATTCGTATCAATAGCATCTTTTCGAATAACAGGCAACGGTATTCTTTTTGAAACTTCTAACTGATTGACATTATAATTAACGATTAGTAATAGACTCGCCGATAAAGTTATACCCCAAAAACGGCTAAAATGGTGCTTAAAAATAGCAGTTTTATAAACTTTTCTTACAGCAAAAATGGTCATCGCAATAATCAAAATCAACAAAACAACTGCAATAAAAATAAGTTTAGAATCAACAAATCCAGTCAATTCCTTAATATTTTTAAGCCAAACTAAATCCGTCGCAAAAATTGGCTCACTTCGATACTTGTATTTTAAATCACTTCCCACAGTTAAAGCTGTAAACAAGGTAACAATTAGAGCGGTTGCAACTACAAAGCGATTAATTAAAGCATAAATCAAAAAGAATAATTGAAACAAGACAAACCAACCGATATATTGACCGATAGCAATCAGCTTCCACGTGTCATCTATCCCAACTGTATATTGCAAAGTCATCTCAAAAATAAGCGCCAAGAAAGCCGATGTTGTAAAAGCTAAATAAAAACTAGATTTATTTAAAGTTAAATCACATACCCCATTATAAAAAATCCAAGCTAAAGCATAAATAAACATTAAAGCAAGCAAAGTTTGCCATAAATATCTAACGTTTTTATTAATTAGAAGATATACATCTCCTGTATGAGCAGTCAAATAATTTAGAAAATAAGGATTTAAGGCAACTAAAATAAATGGTAAATTAGTCCAAATTAATTTACCATTTATTTTAACTTTAGAGGTATAATTCTTTACATTTAATTTTGGTAAAACAAGAATATTTAGTACCAAAGCAAGAATAAAGCTAATTACAAAAAGCTTAATCAATGGATAATGAGTCTCAAAGGAAGCTAATGAATCTCTTATATAATCAAAATTAAAATAAGAGATTTCAAAAATCGATAGTTGCTGTGTCGTAACAATTATAATATTAACAGCCTGATAAGCAAATAATACAACGAAAGTTTTCATTAAAACACGCCACAATTTTTCTCTTTTTATTATCAGAATAATTGATAGTGTAAACACAACCAAACTAGAAATATTTGCTAGCAAATTAAAAACTATAAATACAATTTCTGTCATATGAGAGATCTCATTTAGATCGACTACTTTAAAATTAACTTTGCCAAAAACAGCAGTTATTGACAGGATAACAAAAACTACCGATTGCCAATATTTACCACATCTTTTTTTAAACTCAACATTCATTTTTAAATTTTCTTTTCTACCTATCATTTCTCATTTATATTATCTTCTTTGATAATATAATTTGGTCGCTTTTTAACTTCTAAAAAAATTTTTCCGATATATTTACCGACTATTCCCAAACAAAATAGTTGCAAACCTCCCAGAAAAAGAATAATACAAACCAGTGAAGGCCAGCCAGGAACTGGATTTTGACTTATCAAATTACTCAAGAAAAAGTAAATCATGGCAAGAACCGAAAGAATACAACTCAGAATACCGATAAATGTTGCAATATTAAGAGGTGCTTCAGAAAAATTAATAATCCCTTCAAGTGAATATTTAAATAATGACCAAAAATTCCAAGTTGTCTTACCCGCTGAACGCTCACGATTTTCATAGGAGATATAATAGGTATCAAAACCAACCCAAGAAAACAAACCTTTCGAAAAACGATTGACTTCATTTAAATTTAAAATAGCATCAAGAACTTGCCGTGTCATCAAACGAAAATCTCTTGCACCATCAACCATTTTAACATCCGAAATACTATTAACGAGCTTATAAAAACTTTTAGCAAAGAAAGAACGAATAACTGGTTCTCCCACACGATTAGAACGTCTTGTGCCAACAATATCATAACCTTCTTGAAGTTTTTGATACATTTCTGGTAATAAATCTGGCGGATCTTGTAAATCAACATCCATTACTGTTATAAAATCTCCTGTTGCTGCTCGAAGACCAGCTATAAGCGCTGCTTCTTTACCAAAATTACGCGAAAAAGACAGATACTTGACGTTTTTTTTGGAAGTTGCTACATTTTTCAGCACATTTAAAGTCTTATCTTTCGAGCCATCATTGATAAAGAGGTATTCAAATTGAAGCACCATATTAGCTTCAATTGTTTCCATTTCTTTTATAAAAAGCTCAATTGTTTCTTGTTCATTATAACAAGGAATAACAATGGATAATTTCTTCATTTTATGGTCACTTCCTCAGGTATTTTGTAATAAATTTTATAGGCGTTTATCCAAGGTGAGGCTATTACTGGACCATAGGCATCATTATAATAATAAACATGATACTCGGGCCTCATCCCTGAATAATCTATATCCATTTTTTGAGTGATTGCTTTTTCATTGGCTTCATTGAGCCTAACATTCCATTTCGACATATCAACAAAAAAGAAAGTTGGAAAGATTAAGCTACACACAAAGATAAAACCAACGAAACAATTTAAAAATTTTTGATTTAAAACTTCTTTTTCAATAAAATTATACAAGATAAGCCCACTAAGAATTAAAACAATAATGCTAGGAAAAAAAACGCGATCATTTATCATGCTTGGACTCAAAATAATAAATTGATAGGTTGGACAAAGAAAAATTAAGATAACTTGTATGATTGTCAATTGATATAGAAATCGCTCTTTTTTATCAGTTAATTTAAGCAAAACTGTTATCAGAAAAACAAAGAATAAAGATGAGATAAACATAAAGAGAAAAGTATTATTATGGAATAAATCATTTATGATAATTAAATGAACATTTTTGGCATTTTGAATCAATTCACCAATAGAATTAAATGAATTCATACTATATCCGTCTTTATTAGTAAAGCGTTCAGAGTGCAACATCATAATCACAAAAGAGAGCATTGATGTCACAATAGCTAAAATGCTATAAAGCCTGTTTTTCCTTTCAAATATCAAATTTAAAATGAATTCTGTCCCTAAATAAAAAATCATAGTTGTTGATAAATTTTCCAAGAAAAATCCTGATGCAAAAATACAGGTCAAAGAAATAATTTTTAAAGTAATAGCTATTCGCTTACTGTAAGTCTGTTTTTTTAATCTTTGATTAATCAAGACAACAGGTAATACAAAAACGAAAGGTAAAGTATAATTTACAAAACCAGCTGTCCAAATAAAAGATTCGTAAATAATTCTCATACTAGTCAATAAAAACAAAGTGTTAAAGATGACTATTCTTGCAAGACTTATTTTTCCACTGATAAGGCAAACCATAAGACAAATAAAGGTCAAAACGGCACCTTTGAATAAACCGTTCAAGATTTGATTATGTGAACTTGCTAAAATTATCTCAAAGGAATTACCGATAAAACGACCACCATAATTTATTGTCGCTGGTACTAATTTATACATTCCCCATCCCCAATCATCCAGATAAAAAGGGCTTTGAGCTGAAACAAGCGACCATAGGCCAAACATCACAACACTAGCAAATATCGTATTTTGGGTGCTACTTCGTTTACTCATTCTAGTTTTCATGGTTTTCTCCCTACATAATCCTTACCATTATTCAAAAATTTCTTCCCCATATTAGTCAGTCTTAACAAACTCCAACTAAAAAAGAAAACAACAGGTAATATTATTAAAAATAACAGGTAACTTTCTTTTACACTAATTGCTTGAATATCAAAATGATTGACCATTTTATTGGTAATAAAGTGGTGTATCAAGAAAATTGGATAAGAATATTTACTAATAACATCAACAACGTTTCTTATTATCACATATTCAAATAATGGTGACAAAACTAAAACAAGGATAAAAACAGCCAAACTGATATAAAACATCTGAATTTTTTCTGGAATTACCTCAGGTTTTAAAACAGCATTCAAAATCAAAATCGCTATACTTGGTAAAACAAATAACTTATTTTTAAAGAAAGAAAGATATTTTTGAAGTAACATCCCTAGCACAAAAATCGGTACAAAACCAATCGTCAATTGAAGAATGCGCCATGCTTTATTATCTGCTAAAATAGATAGATTAAAAACGACTAGTAAGAAAATAGAGAAGAATATTGCAATAATTTCATTTTCAGAAACTAACTTCTTTAACAGCGGAAATAAAAAATAAATAATAATAATCATGCCAATGAACCATTCGCCCACTAACATAAAATTTTGCACACCTACCGTTGCCAAAAGAGAATCAAAGCCAAATAACGTGCTAATAAAATATTTTACAGATACGTTATTTGTTGAGAATCCTCTATTTTGCCAAAAGTTAAAGAGAAAAGCACCCAGGTAAGCAATGTAAAACATCGGCAAAATCGAAATTAACCTTTTCTTGACAAAAGAAAAATAAGCCGTCTTTTTATTACCATAAACATACCACATAGCTGCTCCAGATATGAGCATAAATAGCCCAACTCCTAAATCTCCTAAATAGATCCCAAAAGGAAATTCAGTTAGAACAATCTTGTTAAATTGGGCTGCTCCATTGTAACCAATGAAATTAGCGTTATAATGTGTTAAGACAACCATCATAACAGCTATCGCTCTGATAAAATCCAGATAGAACAATCTTTCTTTTTCCATATCATCCTCTAATTATCCATCATTATTTTTTCAATCCTACTCGCATCCCCCCAAACCCCAGGACTATCATAAGGTCTATCTGGAAATGCGCCGTATTCTAATTTTATATCCCAGTTGTGTTCTTTGATATACCATTCAATTTGATCTGCAAGCGATTTGGGTTTACCTGTTGAAACATTGATAATTCCAGTAATTTTATCCTGAGTTGCTGCTGCAATAATCATCTTACCAAGTTCTTGGACGGAGATAAAATCGAACTTATTTTTACCTGTCGTGAATGGGAAAGTCTTCTTACCCTCGTCAGCCGCAAGCGTTAATTTCGCAAAAATTGAGCTACCAACGCGATCATCTCCAAAAATATAATAGGCACGTAACCAATAAAGATTGAAATTCAGTTCATCAGCAGCTAACATCAAAGACTGACGCATAGCATTTTTAGCAACACCGTATTGCGACAAGGGATTACAAGGAGTATTTTCATCAATTGCACCTTCGTGATAACCAACTTCGTGCATGCTACCCATAATAGCAACATTTTTGCCACCATGTTTGACAAAATTTCGGATAAAAGCAATATGAGCAGAAAGATTTTTCATATGTTGCTCAGAATTATGGATGAAACCGTCTCGCCATGCCAGATGAATCAAAACATCTGGTTCATTCATTTCTTGATAAACATCTTTTTGAGAATTAAAAATGTTCAGCTCAACTCTTTTAGCTTCGCTTGGCACATTTTTAAAGTTAAAATCAATCGCATAAACATCATGACCAGCAGCAATAGCTGCATTAACAACATGACGACCAATATAGCCGTTAGCACCTGTTATAGCTATTTTCATATTTTTTCACCTCGTTTATAATTCTGTTCGATTGCCAAAAAATTTGAGTTGACAGTCGTATCATGGAAATTTTCAAATTCTTTATAAATACCTAAAGATTTAGAGATTGATGACTGACTGTTGTTTTTAACCTGAACATCACTAACAAAAACATTGTAAAATTTTCCTTGACTCACTTTAATTGATTCGGCAATTATATCAGTATTCATCTCAAATAATGCTTTTGAAGTCATATAACAATTCGGATTAACCCCTGTCACATAATGATGGGTTGTCAGATGAATATGTTCTGTTAAAGTTCTGTGTCCTAACATATTAAAACCATTTAGTAAATTGAGTACTTCACCATTTTTAGAAATTGCAAGCCCAACACTTTCAACAATATGAGGTTCCCGTCCAACAATTCTTGGCATAACGTAGGAAATATCATCTCTTTGTGCTTGTCCAAGTAATTTTTCAAGCCAATCAAAAGTTAAAATTTCAAAATTGGGGTTAATAGCAATGATATAATCACCATTTATATCATCTACTACATTATCGTGTCTTTTCTTGTACTTATCAGCAATTTCACTAGCATTTGACACAACAACTTCAAAATTAAAATAAGAAGTTTTGATGAAAATCGAATTTAATAAATTTTCTAAATCTCCTGTCGCATCTGACCCATTAATTACAATACTGACAAGTGGATTGCCGATAACTGGATATTGGAAAAGCCATTGCCCTAAAGCCTCATAATTTTCATAAACTTTGGTACTAAACTGTTCCCGATTTTTAAGATCTTTTCGCAATAAATTACGCTGCGCTTCTGGTACATAAGGCTTAGCACCAGTCGCCATTGCCGTTGAAGCGCTATGAACTCGCCACGAATAAATTACTTTATCAATATGAAAAATTTCATGTGACGCCAACATGTTAGTCAAACGCATCACAAATTCCCAGTCTTGAGCGCCATTATATTTGGCATCTTCACCACCCAATTCTGTCCAAAGTTCTTTTTTAAAGAGAACAAAATGCGTGATAATATTCATACAACGTAGAAAATCAAAATTGAAATCAGGTTTAAGATACGCATCAAAATGCCGATTGCCAAGCTCATCAATCTTGTCCTCATCAGAATATAAAAATTTAATTTCTGGCTGCTGATTAATTACCTTAACATTTTCATATAAAGCATTCGGATAAAGATAATCATCATGATCAAACAAAGCAACATAGTCACCTTTTGCTAATTTAAAACCTTCATTTGTCGCACCAGCAATATGACGATTTTCAAGCAAGAAAATATGTTTTATTCGCACATCTTGAGTAACATGATTAAAAATGCTTTCTTTCACAGCTTGATCTGGCGAACAGTCATCAATAATAATCAATTCCCAGTTAGTATAAACCTGCGCTTGAACCGACCGAATCGCCTCATTGAGCATTTTTAAATCCGTATTATAAGTCGGCATAATAACAGAAATCAACGGTCTAATCGCAAATTGCTCACTCTCTCTTGCCATACGTTCAAGCTCTGCACTAGACGGCATCATCTTAACTAGTAAATCATCTTGCCAACTTACCATTAGATTAACTGACTGCGTACATCTCAACCTCGCATATTGTTTTCTCACAAAAGGAATTTGACCCAATTTTTGTTTCAATCTTTTTTTCATTGCTTATCCTTGCTTACCTGCGTTTTAATTTTCTCACGGTAAAACGCTTCACACGCGACAGAAAATATCTCACTTTGCTTGCTCTAACAGCCTGTTTATTATTATTAGCAATCGTTGTCAATAAATTTATTGCCTCTAATTTTCCAGCTAAAGTCCCTTGCAAATCAAATTCTGGAAATACAGCAAGTTGCTTGGTCAATTGTCTCAAATAGAATTTAAGATTCAAATACTCTACTGCCGCATATCGATCAGTCATGATTGTTTTCGTGTAAAAATTAGCATCCTGTGCAATAAATGGATATGAACGTTCAATTGCATGAGAAATTGTCCCGTCCACTGGTAACGGCTCTTCTGGAAAGTCTGCATACTGCCATTCAACATCAAAAAGTTTCTTCATTGCCGCAGGTCTAAACCAAAAAACTGACCCTAATGGTGCAACAACTTGGTGTTCACCGTCTATTGGCACGTTAACACCTAGTTTTGACAGAAGATTTTTCGTATTTTCGACATTGTTAGGGTCTGGTGTCCATTCTTTTTGGACCGTCCAAAAAAAATCGCCATGATTAGGTTCAGGTGCAACTGCCAACCCTAACTGTTTATCTTGCTCAAATAAACTAATAACGTTAGATACATATGCTTTTGTACCATAAATATTCTCATTACACTTATGCGCAAAGCTATAACCAACGGTTTGATTGCCAAGTTGTGTCGTTTTCTTATCATGTGCATAACAGATTAGATCATATTCACAGCTTGCAACAATTTCCCTCATACCAACTAGCAATGCCGAAACATCACGTCCTCTATTATTAACTCTGATTACTTTGACCTTATTTGATAAAGTAGCAAACTTTTTTCTGAGTTTTACAACTAATTCTTCCTTGCTTGTTGTGATATATATATCAACATTTTCAGGCATATTCGCCGCATAAGCATAATAATCATCTAACAAATCTTCAAAATACAAATGCAAGATAAAAGCAACTTTTAACTCAATTTTTACAGACTGTGCATAATCTGCTGGCATAATTGCAACATTTGCCATATTCTTATAAATATCATAATAATGATAATTCGGCAAAACTGCTGACGCAATCAATTCAAAAGGATAGTCTGTCTGATTCTTAATAAACTCAAACAACTCTGGATTTTGTTCACCGTTTCCTTGCTCAACGTATTGCTGTAAGTCATTAAACGTTGCACGCTTTTTAAAAATCGGACATCTGAGATGTTTTACCATAAGATGTGGAATATAATAAATTGGCGCAA
This sequence comes from Pseudolactococcus hodotermopsidis, assembly GCF_011170085.1. GTDB lineage: Bacteria > Bacillota > Bacilli > Lactobacillales > Streptococcaceae > Pseudolactococcus > Pseudolactococcus hodotermopsidis. Next base: position 9,776 of record NZ_BLLI01000023.1, read on the forward strand.
CAGTTTGAGGATAAAAATCAGTCGTATCAACAGAAACTGTCCATTGATACCCTAAATCAGCAAAATAACGTGTAAAAACCGTTTCGTGCCGTCCCACACTCATATCATAAGACGTAATTTCCGGCATATCTGACCAGTATTTGCGCCAATCATCCGTATTAAACAAAGACGAGCGAATGGCAATCCAATGAGATTGAATATGTTCAGGATAATAGCCGTAATAAGCTGTTTCTAACAAATGAGGAGGCAACTGCATTTCTCCCATTTTTGAAATACCCCAAAAATTGATTTCTGACATCGCATCCATTTTTTCAAATGTTTCGCTAAATGGATACAAAGGTCCCATAATCGTGTTATTGAGCAAAATCAATTCATCATAATCTGAAAGGGAGCTACCAATATGAGTAATTGCTTCCTTATATGCCCCAACATCAAGACCATAGTTCTCACGTTCTAAAACCTCGCCATATTTTAACAACTTTTTCTTATTTTCTTCGTCTAAGCTACCATTGACAACTGTAATAATTTTGTACACATTTTTTTTGAAATCTGCCAAAAAATAAGTAACATAATCGTGAACTATCCCCTGTTTATCATAAAAAAAGTAGACTGCTATTCTTTTCATCTTTTTTCCTTAACTTATAATATGCCAAGCTTTCGCCCTATTTTATACCACTTATTACGCTCGATTTTAGTCAATTTTTCTTGTTGTGCTTCAATCATAGCTAAACGTTCCGTTAAAAGGTTATCCTTTTCTACAATTAAAGTTAGACGTTCTTCTAAAAGTTTATCTTTTCCTTCAATCAAAGCTAGACGTTCTTCTAAAACACCACTTTGCTCATTGATTATCGCTAAACGCTCCTCTAACGTAAAACGATTCGATTCAATAAGCTGCATTCTCACATCTAATTCATTACTTGTTGCAATAGCTTGTTGTCTGAAATAACGCAATTCCCGACGTGGATTACTATCATATTTTTCAATCGCAGAAAGCAAATTTTTCGTTATTTTTTCAATAGATTGCTCAGACAAAACTTTTTTTTGTAAAGTAAGCGCCCATTGCTTAGCTTTAGCAAAATCATTTAACTTAGCTGAAATTTTAGCAACTGCCTCTTCTATATTACCCAATTCGTAAATATCATCATCAGAAAGATAACCTAGTTTTTCCATTGATTCAGTCGCATAATTATTAGCAACTACCGTTACAATACCTAATTTTAAGCATTCAATCATGGTCAAACCAAAAGTTTCCATTGCTGAAGTATTAACAAAAATATCCATTGTATTAACATTTCGCCAGTTGGATTCATAATCATTTAAAAAAGTTACATTTTGTATGTGATGATTTGATATATATTCTTTTAATTTTTCATAATATTCTTCATTAACGATGGCTCCCGTTACAACTAGTTCTAACTTTGGAAACTGCTTTTGCAAACGTCCATAAATTTCAATTAATTCTTGCGTATTTTTCCGTTCACCATTTACCGTATTAACAGAAACTAATCGAGTTGGGCTGTTATTCTCCCCAATTGTAACAGTTGAGACATCTGTAAACGGGTTAAAATAACTAATTGGCGTTTTACTTGATAGTTTCGTAATATTTTCAGCCAATACATCACTCGCAGCTAAAATTTCATTTGAAAACGAACCAATAAAATCATACTTTTCTTGTGTATAGGCAAACTCGCCCTCTGGAAACTCATGCACGAGCCATAGATGAGGCACATTACAAAGTGCCGCAGCTATGGCTAACTGTGGAATATTGGCTGTGTTCGTTATCGCAGTGTCAATCTTTTCTTTGGTAAGTATTGATACAATGCTAGTAATAGCTTTAGTGTTTCTTACTGCATCTCCATCATTTTTTAAATTGCTATCATACCACCAAGTGTAGTCAAGTAAATGATGTTTGATGTCATTTTGCCTTAGAAACACATCGAACTCTACTGTATTCACAACAGCCGTAATCAAGTGAATATCATAACCCAAACGACTTAAATAGGTCATTTGATGGTTCATTGCAATATCAGCACCATTTTCACTGCCTCCCAAAGGAGACAAGAATAGAATTTTTTTCATATCATCAGCTCTATATTCCTACTTAATCTAACAAATTTCAACTAAATCTCCCTTGCTCTTTCAACAAAGGACCAAAAACACCATTGTCATCTCGAACAAAGAAATCAAGCCCTCTATCAACGCCAATAAAAGCGATTGGCGAATAATCACCTCTCATACTTGTACCTGTAAAAACTGTCGCAACTATCTTAAAATCACGATTATTAAAAGAATTTAGAGGTAAAGTATAGGTTTTCTCAACAATTCCTGCAACTTGTGTCCAAGGTATGAAAATTTCTTGTGCAACACAACCGTCGTCAATGATTGAAAACGCACCACCACTTGACAAATCAATAATTGAAAAGCCCACACCACTTGGCACATCTTCTCGAATATCATAGCTTATTTTAAAAGAAAGCTCATCAGCTGACGATAAAACTTCTTTTGAAAGCAACTCCAATTCAAAAGTTGGTACTTTCTCATTACAACCAGTTTTATATTTAGGATTTTTCTTATGCAAATCTTCTTCTGATGTATCAACTTTTTCAAAATTAGCATTTGTATAGACAGCAGCAACTTCTGCTGGTTCACCACTAGCAATTACTTCACCTTCTTTAATCATAATCGCTTTATTACAATATTTCCGCACAGAACTCATATCGTGCGTGACCAAGATAATTGTTTTACCTTCTTTTTTAGCTTGCAAGAAATATTCATTACATTTTCTTTGAAAAGCTTCATCACCAACAGCCAAAATTTCATCTAAAACTAAAATATCTGATTTTGCCTGAATCGCAACTGAAAAAGCTAATCGAACTTGCATGCCTGAAGAATAATTTTTGAGCTTTTGGTTCATAAAATCATGGAGTTCAGCAAAATCAACAATCTCATCATACATCTCGTCAACTTCTTCCGTTGAGAAACCTAGTAATGCACCATTAAGATAGACGTTTTCTATTCCTGTCAGCTCTGGATTAAATCCCACACCAAGCTCAATAAATGAGACCAAGCGACCGTCAATTTCGACCTTCCCATGTTCAGGAACGTAGATTTCCGAAATAATTTTTAGTAATGTTGACTTCCCGCTACCATTTCGTCCAACAATACCAAAAAAATCACCTTTTTCAACCTCAAAAGAAATGTCTTTCAAGACTTCTTGTTCACGATAACCTTTGATACCTCTAAAATAGTTGACAAGAGCAGTTCTTAGGCTATTTGTGCTTTCAGTAGGTAATCGAAATGATTTTTTGACATTTTCTACCTTGACCGCAATATTATCTCTCATTTTTTAAATAATCTCCGCAAATCTTTTCGAGTTCTGATTGAAAACAACATAACCTATGATAAAAACAATAAACGGTAACACATAAGGAATAAAGGCATATTTCCAAGAAAGAAGTTGACTCACAATAACATTTTGGTCGCTAATTAGCATAAATCTAACATCTTGAATAATCTGCGCTAAAGGATTTAACATCATAACTTTTGCTGCCATGGTACTTTTTTCCATAACCATCGTTACAGGATAAATGATTGGCGTTGCATACATCCCTGCTTGCATGACTACTTCCCAGATAGGCGAAATATCTCTAAAGCGAACAAACAAAGTCGCAAGTAAAAAAGCAATTCCTAATGAAAAGACATAAAGTTCAACAAGTAAAAACGGAGCTAAAAGCGCATATTTAGAAGCGTCTGCACCATTGATAACAGCGAACACCAACACAACTACTAAATTAATCATCAAATTGATGAGAGCATTGACAGATACTGCTACAACAACGATCTCTTTTGGAAAACTTAACTTTCTAAGTAAATCTCCTCTGGATACAATTGAAGTTAAACCCATTACCGTTGTTTCTTGAAAGAAGTTCCAGACAACCATCCCCAAAAGCAAAGCCACCTCAAAGTGAGGAACACCATCACCAAATCGTAAAAAATGGATAAAAACCATATACATGACACTAAATAACATGATTGGTTTTAAAATAGACCACAAATGCCCCATGACACTACCTTGATAACGTAATTTAAAATCAGTTTTTACCAATTCTTTCAGTAAAATCCAGTTTTTAGAGTTCATTATTTTTTCATACCTCAATTTTTCATAACTTTTTCAAGTATGTGAATTATTATTAAAAATGTTCGTTAAAATCAGTAATTTAAAAACAATCTGATGTTTAAGCTGATTTTTCGTATACTTATATTTCAATAAACGACGTACACGTTCAAAAATATTTTGTTGATCAATATCAACAAATTTTCTGATGAGTTCAATCTTTTCTATTGAAACATCATCTACCGCCTGATTCACAATTTTCAAGGCTTGTGCTTGCGAATCATGAATTAATTGCCAATATCTCATAAAAATTTTTTTCGGACCTTGATGTAAGAGTTCAAATCGTTTCCCAACAGTCCGAGCTCCCAAAACATTATTCTCATGCTGCCGATAAAGCTCACCAACTCGATCAATATAGACCAACTCGCCCGTCGCCGTTGCAAGTAGCGCCAAGTACCAATCGTGCATGATAATATCGTCTGTACTCAACCATTTTTCAGCAAGCGCATGATTGATCATCGACACGCCACCAGTCACTGTATTTTCAGTGAGTTCTGGCAGCAAGGTTGTATTGGCATGATGACTTTGGGTGCGAATCATTGATGGCGTCAGGATATTTAGATTTTGGTCAACGACTGATAAATCCATATAAACCATAAGCGGCTTCGTTTGGTCATGCTTTTGAGTTTCCTCAAGCATCGTTGCCAATTTATCAGGTAACCAAACATCATCTTGATCGCTGAAAAAATAAACATCTGCGGTTTCTGACTTGATTAGCGTGAAAAAACTTTTAATCACACCAAGATTTATACGTTCAGTTTCGTTAATAAAGTGAATGCGTGCATCATCTCTAGCAAATGCCTTGATAATCTTAAGCGTATCGTCAGTCGAGCCATCATCACGAATCAGCAACTGCCACGCTTGAAAAGTTTGATTTTGAATACTTTCAATCTGCTCAGCTAAGAATCGTTCGCCATTATAAGTCGATAGGATAATATTAACTTTCATTCAAAAATAATCCTTCGTATTGTGCCACAACATACGCCCAAGTATACTTTTTAGCAATAATTGTTCGCGCTTTTTTTGCTAAAGTAGCAACTTCTGATTTTTCAAGTTTTTCTGCTTGTGTCATCAGTTCTGACAAATTGTCCAACTGCCAAAAAAGTGCTGAATCAAGCGCAACGTTATGATTAAAATTCACATCAAAAACGAGATTTAAATCAGTTGCACTCATTGCTTCAAGTAAGCCAGGGTTGGTTCCGCCAACAGCATGCCCATGGATATAAGCAAAAGCGTTCTGGCGAATCGCAACAAGTTTAGCCTTATCATAAACCGTGCCAACAAATTTAATCCGCTTATCCGTGTCAAACCTCGTCAACCTACGTAATTTCTCGAAATATTTATTCCCCTCATAATCGGTAATAAGTACCAAATCACGCGCTGTATCCGAAGCCATAAAGTTACGAATAATCGCCTCATAGTTATTTTCAGGCACAAAACGCCCAACGACAAGATAGTAATTCTTCAACTTGACATCATGCGCCTCAAACCAAGTCATATCAACGGCCTCATCAGGTGCTACAACAACATTCGTTCCATAGGCAATGACCGTTGACCTCACATTTTCATACTCAGCTTTTAGATAATCTTCAATTCCCTGATTATCTGAAATAATCAAGTCAGCCGTCTCAGCCATTTTCTTCTCAGAATATTTGAGATACATTTGAATCGGCTTAATCCACTTGCTCCGCCGCCACTCCAAACCGTCAGGATTAACATATATCTTTCCACCAATTTTGTGAATTTTCGCTGCATAACGCACAATAAAAGCACCCAAAGTATTCCCTAAAATATAAAATATAGGTTTCTCGATCTTCGTTTTTTTAATATACTCTAAACAATAATTGATCGCATCTCGGTCATAAAAAATCACATTCGCCGACCCAAAATTTCTAGCTTTAATATCGAAAACGTCCGCCGTTTTATACGTAAAATGCCTACCACTAACGCTATCTGAGAGATTAGCAACATGGTATTTGACCCGATTTGATTTTTGATTGCTAACAAGCTCATTGACAAAAGTCTCAAACCCCCCGTACTTGGCGGGTAAGCCACGCGAGCCGATAATAAATACGTGTTGCATGTCTCACCTAATTTCTCACGATATTCTTTACTATTATAGCACATTTCAGCTAACTTGTCATATTACTGCTTTTTTACAAGCATAAATTTTAGCGCTAATCAAAATCTCGCCAAATGAATGACGAGATTTTAATATTAATACTCGATTCGCTACAAAAACGAAACGCAACTTTTGAGCTAGATTCGTCAATTCTAGCCAACGGTTAAGCGATAAAACCGCTAAGCATCCAACACCCGGGCTTGACAGTTTAATTTAAATAGCGGATAAGCTGTCTCAAACCGATGCAGTAAAACAAAACCAATACCGAACAATGCGATACAGACAATCAGTTTAACAATTCTTTTAATTTCATTGTCTTCCTCACTATCGCTTTTATATAGCGGTTTTTTCTTGTTTGTAAAATTCTTTCAGTGCCTCTTGCCAAGTCGGAATCACAAAGCCAGTCGCCTTTGCCTTTGCCAAACTCATCGTTGAGTTCAGCGGTCGTTTCGCCTTAGCTGGAAATTGACTTGACGAAACAGGCGTGATTTTAACATCCGTGTCCTTCAAAATTTCCTTAGCAAAGTCATACCACGTCACATCTTCGGCCGCCTCATTTGACAAATGATAATAGCCAAACTCTTTTTGATTTTCAGCTAAGAAAGTCATAAACTCCGCAAGCGTGCGCGTCCATGTTGGTCGACCATGTTGATCATTTACCACAGTTAAAGTTTGATGATTTTTCGCAAGATTTTGCATCGTAAAGACAAAATTCGCCCCATAATTGCCAAAAACCCAAGCCGTGCGAATCGTATAAAATTTCTTCGCATACGTTTCAACAGCCTGCTCACCAAGATATTTGGTACGACCATATTCCGTTTTCGGATCTGGCACATCAGTCACTTCCCACTCTTGCCCAACAGGCTTTTCGCCGTCAAACACATAGTCCGTTGAAAGATAAACCAAGGTCGCATCATGCGTCGCTGCCGCCTTAGCAACATTCTCCGTCCCCGTCACATTGATCGCATAGTTGAGCGCCTTTCCCTCGTCCTCAGCCTTATCAACCGCTGTATAAGCTGCGCAATGGTAAACTAAAGTCGGCTTTACCTCAGCAAACACAGCATTGACCTGACAAGCGTCCGTGATGTCAAGCTGCGCCACATCAGTAGCGACGTAGTCCTCATCACGTTCATCAAGCAAATAACGCAATTCCGTCCCCAGTTGACCATTTGCCCCAGTAATTAAAATCATTTGTTTACCACCTTTTGTGTCTCAGCATATTTCGCCTCAACCGCCGCTTTTTCAGCTTGCCACCATGAATCGTTGTCCGTGTACCATTTGATTGTCTCTTTCAAGCCAGACTCAAAATCCGTGTGTTTCGGCGCCCAACCAAGCTCAGCGCGCAGTTTTGTATTGTCAATAGCGTAACGCAAATCATGTCCCGCACGATCAGTCACACGATCATAAGCCGTCTTGTCTTGCCCCATTTCCGTGAGAATTTCTTCAAGGACTTCCTTGTTATTTTTCTCGCCGTCAGCACCGATGAGGTAAGTCTCGCCCATTTTTCCTTTTGTCAGAATCGCCCACACGCCAGATGAATGGTCTTCCGTATGGATCCAGTCACGCACATTTTTGCCATCGCCGTAAAGTTTCGGGCGAATACCTGCCAAGATATTCGTAATTTGGCGCGGAATGAACTTCTCAATATGCTGATACGGGCCATAGTTGTTTGAACAGTTGGAAATGGTTGCTTTCAACCCAAACGACCGTACCCAAGCGCGAACAATCAAATCACTCGCAGCCTTAGTCGATGAGTATGGCGAGCTAGGATTGTAAGGGGTGTGGTCAGTGAATTTCTCGCCCGCACCTTCCCCATGTCCCGGCAAATCTTCACGATAAGGCAAATCGCCGTAAACTTCGTCCGTTGACACATGGTGGAAACGCAAATCATGCTTGCGCGCCGCCTGAATCAGCGTGTAAGTACCGATAAAGTTGGTGTGAATGAACTCATCTTGCGATTTGAGCGAGTTATCATTGTGCGACTCAGCAGCATAATGGACAATCGCATCAACTTGGCTTGCAAGCTCATCAACAAGGTTCGCATCTGCAATATCGCCAACAACAAGCTCAACACGATCGCCAAGAATCTCAGCAATATTCGCTTTATTCCCCGCATAAGTCAGCTTATCAAGCACGATAATTTTCTCAATTTCTGGGTGGTTATTGTACACATAATGCACGAAATTCGAGCCGATAAAGCCCGCGCCACCTGTTACGATTATTTTTTTCATAATTTTATTACAAGCCTTTCTTTATACTTTTAATTGGGAGAAAATATAAAATATATAGTACAATATTTTACTCTGAAACATCAATCAAATCAAAAATATTTTTTTGTCTTGGATACAACACTTTTCTGAAAGCTGGATGAATTTCCCACTCATAGCCATAATCTATACCACTAATACCAACCAGATAGTTATTCTCTTCATGATATTTTCTATCAATATAACCATTTTCAAGAACTTTTCGTGCGATGATAAAATTAATTTTATACAGAAAACCAATTAACTCATCTGCAGTCGCTTTTTCAGACTTATAGGAAAATCTATAATCTCCACTAGAAATAATGTTATTCATTTTTGTCATCAATTTCTCTTTACTGTAAACAAACAATTTTCCTGTTCTACGCTTATCTATTTCTGAAGTAGTAGGTTTCATACCCAACATAAGTTTCTCTATATTTTTAAGTTCATACTTATGCTCATTAATTGTATCTTTGAAACGATCTTGAGAGTATTTTTCAAAATTCTCTTCCCAATCCTCAGTCATAATCACTTTGTGTTTTTGCTTGTTTGCTGTTCGTGCTCCATAAGTACACAAATTAATCAAATCCCTAGGACGTTTTCTAATCAAAGTTAATAAAATTCTCCTAATGGGTTCATTATGCCATTTCCCACTGCCTTTAAATCTCAGTTCCATTATTTTTTCCAGATACTCTGTCATTTCATCTTGGTGCATAGCTAACAGTTTTTCTTCTGGGATAGTATTACCAAAATAGAGCTGAACTCTTTTAACTAACATTGCGAGCAATTCATGTTGTGTCCAACCTAACCAGATAACATTAGTCCCTATCTTATCCATTGATTCGTCTGCTACTTGAACTAGTGAAAAAACATCTGATCTCAAGCTTACCCTAAAAGCCAAGTTTTGTGATTCATTACTCATATCTCTCACTGCATTCAGCAATGCGGAAATCCTAGCAACATTTTCACGAGAACCTTCCCATGCTCTATCCAAATCATCAATATAAATTTTCACTTTTACAGAACTAGATTTCAGATAGGTATTAGCAATTTCTTTTTTTACCTCATCAATATCTACTCTATCTTTTACTGCTTTTAGTATGTCAGCTATTTTTTGTGCTATTTTTACACTCTTTTTTGCTAACGAGTTCACGTTGGCATTTTCAAAGTCTAAATCAAAATTTCCCAATACTTTTCTAATTATGAGTTCATCAAGCCCTTGTTTCCACAACTTAATTAATTCTAACGTATCTTTTTTATTCGAGGTCTTAGCAATATCAGCAATGTCATCCGGTCTAACCCATAGGCTAAGTTGACATTCTTTTTCATCTTCTAAAAACGATTTTTTAAATACAGCTGACTTACCAACCCCCTTTTGAGCAACAAGGATTCTCAATTTCATGTCATTATGTATTTGATTATAAACATCAGTTTTCAAAAAATAAGATTCAAATTTTCCAACTTCATCATCTTCTGCTGCTAAGGTTCCGAAAAGTTGTTCTATTTGACAATCGTTAAAATCAATTTTTTCGTTCATGCATCTCCAATCACAACAAACCTGCCGTCAGCCTCATCAAGCAACGACAACACTCATTCGCTATTTTTCATAAATCAAATACTCATCTTCTTCAAGGGAAAGTGTCGTTTCATTAACAAAATAAACTGGAAAAAGCGTCTCATCACTTTTCTTTTGATAGAGCTGCGCCAATTGCTCACTAATTTGAGCATTTATCTCTTGAATATTAGAAGTTGACTTTTGTTCAAAAGAAACGACATAGCTAAATTCATCGTCTTTGTTCATCAATGCCAGATAAATTTTTTCAATAGTATCAGTTTTTGAGGCAAAATCAACTAAAATTTCTATCAAATCAGCTGGTATTACCTTAGGCTTAGCAATTTTAACTGTGGTATCTTCAGTCATCACTCTTTCAGAAGAAAAAGTTAAACGATTAATCAAAACCGAGTCGGAATCTGGATTGAGCCAAAGTGCTTGAGCTTGTGGATAATGCTCAAAGATATTTGAAAAGTCTTCAAACTTGACACTAGAAAATTTTTCTTTCTTTTCCCAGCCACCTCTACGCTGAGAAGTATTAGTATAAGCTATCAGATAATCTTTATCTTGATAATGTCTAATAGCCACGTTGCCAGAACTATCATTTTCCAAGATAATCTCGTCTGCATTTTTTAGCCATGCCACAATTTTCTGAATGCCCTCAGCATTACGAGGAAAATTGAAAAAGTTTTGAATCTTGCTTTTTTCAGCTATATCAGTTGTCTTATTTTTCTTAAATTTATCCCAAAAAACCATACTTCATACCATCTCTCTCGTAAACGCCGTCACATCTTCAAGCAGGGGGTGTCCCTCATCTGCCGCACTTACCTCAGCATTGACGACATCTTCCCAGTCAATGCCAAGTGCTGGGTCTGCGTAGTTGACAAAGGCGTACTTGGGTTTGAGTTCAAGCGCCCAATAATCATTGACCAGATAGCTGTAAGACACAAAATCACTCAAAACTTGGAAACCATTTGCCACACCACGTGGGACGAAAATGCCTTTACTGGCATCAATGACCGTTTGATACACGTGACCAAAGCTTGCGCCCTCACGCAAATCAACCCATGCACCAAGCACACGACCATTGTCTGCAACTGAGATATATTTGTCCCAAGGCTCAGCGTGCAAGCCGCGCAAAACGTTTTTCCGTGAAAATGAGACGTTATTTTGCAACTTGCCCTCAGCGAAAAAGCTTTCTGGAAAGCCTAACGGCACCATTTTTTCCTTTTGAAAATTTTCCTTGAACCAGCCACGATTGTCGCCATGAACTGGGAGGTCAAATTCTAACATGCCTGGAATTTCAGCGATTTCACGCACAGCAAGCGTTTTTTCAAAAAAATTATCAGTCGTCATTTAGTCTGCCTCCACAAGTCGCAAGAGATATTGTCCGTATTCATTTTTTTTGAGCGGTTGCGCTAGTTCAATGACCTGTTCGCGTGTGATGTAACCCTTACGATAGGCAATTTCTTCCAAATTCGCCACTTGCACATTTTGCATACGTTGGACGGTTTCGATGTATTGCGCCGCCTCAAGCAATGATTCGTGCGTGCCTGTATCTAACCACGCAAAGCCACGTCCCATCAGTTCAACATCCAAGTCGCCACGTTTAAGGTATTCAGCGTTGACATCTGTAATTTCAAGCTCGCCACGTGGTGACGGTTTGATATTTTTGGCAATCTCAACCACATCATTATCATAAAAATACAGCCCCGTAATCGCATAGTTAGATTTCGGATTTTCTGGCTTTTCTTCAACAGAAACGGCACGCATATCCTTGTCAAATTCAACAACACCAAAACGCTCAGGGTCTTTCACTTGATAGCCAAAAACCGTCGCACCTTTAGTTTTAGCCGCCGCACGCGCCAGCATAGAGGACATGCCAGGACCGTAGTAGATATTGTCGCCAAGGATGAGCGCCACATTATCATCGCCAATGAAATCAGCACCTATGATAAAGGCTTGCGCTAGGCCATCAGGACTCGGTTGCACCGCATAACTCAGCGTAATGCCAAACTCCTTACCGTCGCCCAAAAGCTCCTCAAAACGTGGCAAATCTTGCGGTGTTGAAATAATCAAAATATCCTTAATTCCCGCAAGCATCAAGGTTGAAAGCGGATAGTAAATCATCGGTTTATCGTAAATCGGCATCAATTGCTTAGACGCAGCGCGCGTCAAAGGATACAAACGCGTACCCGAACCACCTGCTAAAATAATACCTTTTGTCATGGAAAGCCTCTTTCTTAATCTCTAAAGTTATGTGTCTTAATTATATCATATTTCAAAATTTTTTTGTCATTTTCTTAAAACGCTTTACCAATAACAAAAGTAACAAGCATGGTCAAAGAACCCACCACGATATTTCGGATAATTGCAGGGCGCTCAGGCGAATCGCCCAAACGCGCACTCGTCAGACCTGTGATAAAGAGCGCCACGATAACAATCAAAACGGTTGCAATAACGCGAACACTGCTCGGAAATAAAACAACAGATAGCATTGGAAACAAAGCACCAATCGTAAAGGAAATAAAACTTGAAGCTGCCGCATGCCAAGGATTGGTATATTGTCCGACTTCGACGCTGTATTTTTCACGAATAAAATCAGCAAACGCTTCGCCTACCAAGTCAGTCTGCGCTTGTTCGTGGTCAACAACTGCAATTTCAGCATCACGTTGGGTACTGACCGAAACATATTCGCCACCCGCCATGGAAAATGCTCCCGCAAGCACAGCTGAAATACCTGATAGCAAAATCACCCATAATTTATCAGTCGCCGTTGCCACACCAATCACGACACCCGCAACTGAGATAATACCGTCATTTGCCCCTAAAACGCCCGCACGTAAAATATTGACTTTTTCAGCCAAACTTTGTTTCTTAAAATCAGTTGTCATCATCATACCTTTCTTAAATTTCCACCATGATATACTCATTTATTCAAAAAAAGGCTAACACTTTTGATTATTTTCCGTCATTTCATCGTTTGACTGAGGGCATCTTTCACCTCTCTTTGTGTCGCAACGTGGCTTAGTTAGCTGAACTAACGAAAAATAACTCAAAAGTACGTTATCCTTTTAGTTGATTTAAGTACAAAAGCCCGCTTAAACGAGCTTTTATTATAATTTAGTAGCGATAATCCGGTATCACTTTGTTATTGTGGTAAACCTTTGCAATACGCTCACTTGCGCCAGGTTCAACCGCCTCCAAGGCAGATGAAATTTCATCAAATGAGGCAGTATAATTGCGATCACGTTCAAATAATTGATAGGCACGCGCAATACTCTTAGCAACATTTTCATTTGTTGTCTTATAGCGATTCGCATACTGCATCAAGTCCTCAGCGATACGCGCCTTGTCAACCAATTCATCGGTCACATCCTTAAGCGACACCAAGTCTTCCGACGTGACATCGACCAAATGGTTCACACCGTCAATATTGATTTTAACCTTGTTCAATTCCTTAAACAAGTTCTGCACGCGTTCAGACGTATTGAAAAATTTATCCAAATAGGCTTGTGGCAAGCCAGGCAGATTGCGTTTTTCAACGTAACGTTTGAGTATCCTAAGTTCACGGTCAAATTGATCCGCCATATCTTGCGCATTTTTCTCTTGCTTACGCAAATCTTGCAAACCGTTGCTAATTTGCAGTTGATTCTTTTCAATCTCATCAAGCGTGCCAATAATCGTCTCGACTTCTTTATTTAGCACACTATAAGGTTGCGCATTTTCTTGAATCACTTCAAGCAGCTCTTCTGAACCAACTTCAAGATGTTCCAATTGCTCTTGGTAACCACGAATCAAGCCCATTTCATTGCCAGTCAAAACATAAGCCTGCGACACGTGGTCAATTTCTAACAAAAGATTTTTGTTATTGACACGTGTATGCGTGATATATTCTTTGATAATGCCTGAATTTTTGGCAACATCGTGACGCGCCTTGTACTCATTTTGGAAAACATCATACAAGCCGTCAAGAATCAATTGAATTTTCTCCAACTGCTCATCAGCACGATCAAGCTCAAAGTTTTCGATATAAAGTGACGTTTGTTTCAAGTCATCGCGTACTTCTTGCAAACGTTCCTCAACTCTGACAGATTCAGGCAATTTGAAATCCTGCGCCAAAAGCTGTTGATACCCTTCTTCTAGCTCATCCAATTGTTTCGGATATTTCTCATTTAATTCATCAATCAAGCCTGGAATCCGCTCAGCAATTGCTCCTAAGGCAATCGTATGCTCCTCTGCTGTTTCCAAAACTTCTGACGCCTCAATCGGATCGCCTGTCGAGTTCAACTGAACAAATTGCGAAAATTCCGTTTCGATATTATCAAGTTGTGCTTCAAGCTCAGCAAGCGCAACACCATAACTTTCAGCATTATCCGTGATTTCAGCACGCAAAATCTCATACAAATCAAGAGAATCTTGAATCTTTGAGGAATTTATCGTTTCTTGCTTGGTCAGCTCGGCAATCCCCTCACGGATAGCCTCAACATCCTCCTCCATCAACTCAATTTGAGTTTCAGAAGTTGCGACAGATTCCTTAGCACGCACAAAATGAAAAGAATCATTGAGTTGCTCAGCTTCAAAAATATGATCCTCCAAATCCGCAAAAGAATTTGACGATAAATCAACCCATTTTTGATTCCATTCACGGAAAATCGTCTGACTTTGCCCAACCAGATGAAGTTTTTTGACAGCCTCAATTTCTTCTTGCACTGGTAAATCAAATAAATCTTCCTTACGCTCCTCAAGCGAAATAATCCGATCTTCTATTTTTTTACGCGAAATCATCGCAAAAATGTAAAAAATGACGATGATTGCGAGCAGTATTGCTATTACGATAATGATACTTTTAGGCATTATTTTTACTCTCCATAAGGGGTTTGTATTCTTGATTAAAATCTATCCAAAATCGTGTAAACGAATTTGCAAATTACGTGTTTCATTATACCATATTTAGGCAAAAAAATACACCGAAAGTTGAAATTCGATGTATTTTCTGTGTTCTTTTTTTATAATTTTTAATTTTCAAGTGCCGCAGCCATCGTTGCTTGCACTTCAGCCTCAAAGTTATTGGCAGCTTTTTCGATACCTTCGCCAACTTCAAAACGAACAAAAGTTACCACTTTAGCGTTTTTAGACTCAAGGAATTTTTCAACAGTTTTGCTATCATCCATGACGTAAAGTTGCGCCAACAAAGCATTTTCTTGGTCGATTTGTGTATTGTCAATGCGGAATTTCGCCAATTTACCAGGCAAGATTTTATCCCAAATTTTCTCTGGTTTACCCTCAGCCTTGAGTTCTTCTTTGAATGCTGCTTCAACTTCAGCCAAAACATCGTCCGTTAATTGCGAAGCTGAGCCAAAACGTGGCACTGTCAAGAAAGCTTTACCAGTACGTTTGCGGTCTTCATTTTCAATCTCAATACGTGAAATCAAAGCAGTCGTTTCGCTGATAACAAAATCGTGGTCAAGTTCATCAGCAGCCAAAACGCTAGGGCTCATCGCTGCAACGTGCATAGCAACTGCTTTTGGAAGTGCTTCATCGCCGCCATCAAGAACCGTCAAAACGCCGATACGTCCACCATTATGTTGGTAAGCGCCAAAGTTTTGGTCATCAGTTTTTTCAAGCAAAGCAAAACGACGGAAAGCGATTTTTTCACCGATTGTTGACGTTGCTTCAACATAAGCCTCTGCCAAGGTTTTACCAGCTGCCGTTTGGATAGCAAGCGCTTCTTCAGTGTTAGCAGGCTTGTTTTTAGCAATCAATTCTGCTGTTTCGTTTACCAATGTGACAAATTGATCGTTTTTGGCAACAAAGTCAGTTTCAGAGTTGACCTCAACAACCGCTGCAACATTTCCATCAACATACACACCAGTCAAGCCTTCAGCGGCAACGCGATCAGCTTTTTTCGCAGCTTTCGCAATCCCTTTTTCACGGAGCAAATCAATCGCTTGATCCATATTTCCATCAACTTCAACAAGCGCTTTTTTTGCATCCATGATACCAGCGCCAGTTTTTTCACGCAATTCTTTTACTTGAGCTGCAGTAATTGCCATTATATTTCTCCTTTTATTTAGAAAAAGAGGACTGAGGCGTAGGCCTCGCCCTCTTTCGATTGTTTTTCTTATTCGCTGATTCTAGCTAAATTTTAAGCATTAGCAGAACCTTCAACAACTTCTACCAATTCTTCGATTGATTCTTCAGTTGCTGGTGCTGCTACTTCAGCATTTGCATCTTCAGCTTCAACCGCATCCTCTCCTTGACGACCTTCGATAATGGCATCGGCAATCTTACCAGTGATGAGTTTCACGGCACGAATTGCATCGTCATTAGCTGGGATAATCACGTCAATCGGATCAGGATCTGCATTTGTGTCAACCATAGCAACAATTGGAATGTTGAGTTTATTCGCTTCTTGAACAGCAATTTGCTCTTTATGTGGATCCACGATATAGATAACATCTGGAATACGTGGCATATCAGCAATCCCGCCCAAGAATTTTTCAAGACGGTCGCGTTGCTTATTCAAAAGCACCACTTCTTTTTTAGGCAGAACGTCAAAAGTACCGTTTTCTTCCATCTTGTTGATTTCTTTCAAACGCGCGATACGTTTTTGAATCGTTCCCCAGTTTGTCAACGTGCCACCCAACCAACGGTGGTTGATATAGTATTGACCTGAGCGAATCGCTTCTTCTTTAACCGCTTCAGCGGCTTGTTTTTTAGTCCCAACAAAGAGGACGATTGCACCGTTTGCAGCAGCATCACGTACATAATTGTAAGCATCATCTGCCATTTTAACTGTTTTTTGCAAATCAATAACATGAATACCGTTACGTTCTGTAAAGATGAACGGTTTCATTTTTGGATTCCAACGGCGTGTTTGGTGACCGAAGTGAACACCCGCTTCGAGTAGTTGTTTCATTGAAATGACTGCCATGAGCTAGTCTCCTTTTAAAATAGTTTTTGCCTCTCTCGACCCTCAACTTGTACCGCAACTATTGCTAGCACTACGATACAATCCTGTCAAAATGTGGTTTAGTTGTTTTACAACAACCATTTAATTATACCTTATTCGTTTGCATTTAGCAAGTTATTTGTTGAAAATTTTTTAATATCATTTCCCTCTTGATTTATTCACTTAAATTAGTTTAAATTATGTAAAAAAGTTTGTGTTGACTTAATCTCTGCAACATTCGCCAAGGTCTTAATAACACTTTGCTGAATCTGAGTTGCCGACTTTATTTTGCCATCAATTTCCAAATCTCTTGTTGCTGTTGCGTCATGAATAAGAATCGGTTGATAGCCCAACTTTGCAGCCACAGGCGTTGTTGCAGCGATACACTTATGTGTCATCATACCACAAATAACGAGCTGTTCAATGCCAAGCATGTGTAGCTTTTTCTTGAGTCTCGTTCCTAAAAAACTGTTTGGAAAACACTTTCTAACAACAATTGTTTTGTTATCAACTTTTAAAGCAGCATGAAGCTCTGCACCCGTCGTCCCTTTACCAAAAAAATCGGCATTTTTACCATATTTGATATGCTGAATATAAATGATTGGCTGATGTGTAACTCGAAACCTCTCAATCAAAAGAACGACATTTCCAAGCGCCACGTCAGCACCAACCAAGGGGAATTTTCCACCCATAAAATAATCATTTTGCACATCAATCACTAAAAGCGCTTGTTTCATCACTACCTCTTTTCTATCTAATCAAGTATAATAGATTTAACGATTGCTGTACAGAGTTTCATGAAAGGATTCTGTTACTCAGACTTTCACAATGAAAGGATTTATTTTGGATAAAATTGATAAGAAAATTCTAAGATTATTACAACGTGATTCTCGCCTAACAAATAAAGCGATTGGCGAGCAAATTCACATGACTGGTCAAGCAGTCGGTTTACGCATCAGAAAAATGCTCGATGAGAGCATTATCGAAAATTACACGATTTCAATCAAACATCCTAACAAACAATTCATCCGCATTTTTATGGCAAATAATCGCTTCAACGAATTTGAAAATGTTGTCAACACTTTTGAAGAAATTGATGACTTTTACAAAATCTCAGGACAAGCCTGTTACATAGTTATCGCACATTTTACAACTGAAAATCTATCAAAATTTATCGAAAGAATTTCAAATTGGGGACGTTATAGCGTTGAAACAGTCGTGAGTGATAAGAAAAAAGGATAATTCATCCTTTTTTCTTAACTCAAATCAAGCTTTCGCATCCAATTTAATGTGCATTTTATGTAAAACAAAACGGGCAATGGGCTGGGCAATAATCATCTCAACAAATAAAGAAATAGCAAAATTTCTAGGCCAACGATAAAAGAAGTTCTGTACTGGCTCCAATGTAAAAGATTTCGTGCCTATCCATGTTGCGACAACAGTCAGTAAAATTGACATCATCAGCACATTGACCAAAATATTAACCGTAATTTGTGAATTAAAGCTGTCTTTTTCATGCACAATTTTCTTCGCCAATTTTGAGGCGGGAGCATTCGTCAACAAAACAAAAATAACGACAGCAACCCAAATAAAAGGCAAAATAGCAAGTGTATTTTTCCAAGTTTGGAGACTAAACCCAATCTCAAAACAAGTAATCAATGGCGCAATAATATTGACCGACAAAATCGAAACAATCGCTAAAAATAGTGCAAACTCTTTGCCGTTGCGGGGCAGTTTCATGTGAAATTCCAAGATAAAAATCCTCTTTTCTTATTTTTACCACAAAAAAATAGCACAAATCCCTAGGGACTTACGCTGATTAATTATACGCGGTAATTAACTATATTATAGCATTTTTTTGAATCTTTCGCTAGTCAAATTTTTATAAAAACGTTTTCATCAAAAAATCACTTACGAAAAATTTTTATTTCTGTTACACTAAGAAAGTTGCCCTTATACTGATTTTTAAAGTGACTCAGTATAAAACTAGGTATCATGCCACATAAGCCATATACCCTTTTTCAGAAAGGATAAAAATGACTGAAAAATACCACAAAAATCACCAGATGAAAATCATGCTCGGCCTCCTCATTGTAGGCTTCGTCGGCATGTTTTCAGAAACAGCACTCAACGTTGCCGTTGCTCAAATCATGAGCGATTTCCAAATTGACACGGGAACATTTCAACTCTTGTTCACAGGTTATCTCCTCATGATTGGCATCACATTGCCCTTATCAGGACTTTTGACCAAACTTTTCACGACACGTACACTTACTTTTTCTGCCATGTTTCTTTTCATCATTGGCGCACTCATTTCAGCACTTGCACCGACTTTCGGCTTGCTATTAACAGGTCGCTTGATTCAAGGTATTGCTGTCGGCATTAGTTTACCGCTCAACTTCGTTGTCCTCCTTGCTATCTATCCACCCGAAAAACGCGGTGCCGCGATGGGCTTAGTCGGACTCGTTATCATGTTTGCACCCGCTGTCGGGCCAACATTATCAGGTATTTTAGTCGCCACATTAGGCTGGCGCTTTATTTTTTGGGTCTTTATCCCTGTTTTACTTATCGCCTTTTTTATCGCCCTAAAATTCTTGGAAAATGTTTCAGAAGTCACAAAACCGCAGATTGATTTCATGTCGATTATCCTATCAATCCTCGGTTTTGGCGGACTCGTTTTCGGTGCTAGTTTTGCAAGCGAACAAGGATGGGGGGCCCCTATCGTTATGATTTGTCTACTTGTTGGTCTTATCGCAGTCATCGCCTTTTGCAAACGCCAACTCAAACTGGACAGCCCTATTCTCAATATCCACACTTTTACAACTTCTGCTTTTGCCATTGGTACATTTCTGATTGTGATAACATTTGCCATTATTCTCTCATCTATGTATCTGATTCCCATGCTCTGGCAACAAGGCCTTGGTTTGGCTGCTGAACAAACTGGATTGATTATGCTGCCTGCTGGTCTTGTCAATGCAGCACTCTCCATTCTTGCAGGACGACTTTTTGATAAACATGGCGCTCATCTACTTGTCCGTATCGGCTTTGTCATTACCGCTATCGGTGCTGTGATGTTGGTGCTGACACCTCCCACTCCCAGCCTTTTTTACGTGTTAGCAGCTCATATTATCATGATGATCGGTATTCCACTTATCGTTTCGCCCGCACAAATGTATGCTTTGAACAGTTTACACGGTCCGATTGCGGCTGACGGTAGCGCTATTATGAACACCTTACAGCAGATTGGTGCTGCTCTTGCGACAGCGATTGCGACCAGTTTCTTGGTATTTGGCGCTCACGGCAAAACCGTTTCAGAATTGTCCAAAAATGATTTTATCTTAACATCACATCTTGGTTTTGCTTTCATTTTAGGCTTGACCCTTATCGGTTTAATCGTCTCATTCAACGTTGTCCACGACCATAAAGTCAAGGAAATTGTTATCGAAATCGACGATGATAAACACATCGAAGAAACAATCGAAGTCGACTATTTCGATTAAAACCCTTACACAAATTTTAAAAATCTGTTATAATTAACTTAATTGAAAAGCTCAAGCGTAAATCCAGATTCACATTTGGTTTGCGCTTTTTTGTATGGAAGTTTACAATAAGATTCTTTTTTTAAGCAGTCGCCCATTCAAATTTTTGAACAGATTTAAGCGCCATTTCCACACTAATAAATTTCTTTTTATTCATAACGAAAGAAATATTTTCTTAGCTTACGCCATAATATTCCAAAGTTTCTTTTATGTATCAAAAGTAATTTTATTTTCTTTAATAGACTTCTCCCAAAAATAAAAAAATTTGTTATACTATAGTCATGAACTATGAATCCCTCAGCAAACTCAGCGATAATCATTTTAAACGTCTAGTTGGCGTTAAACGTCCAACCTTTGAATCTATGA
>NZ_BLLI01000024.1 GCF_011170085.1 Pseudolactococcus hodotermopsidis
GAATAGGGGAAGTATCTGAATATAACCAGTCTTTTTCTTGTAAATGATACTTACTTAGGATATAATTAAACATGTCTTTCCTTTCTTTTGTGTTGCTTAGTAACTCACATTATAGAAGGAAGGATTTATTTTTGCAAAAAAATCGTCTGGGAATTTTTCCCACACGATTTATTATAGAGCCCAGTTTTTTTAATTAGAGAATACAAAAAAAGCATGAAAGTAATCATTTTCATGCTTTTTCTGATTAGAAACTGCCCAAATAAAACGCTACTTCATCGCCTTTTTTCAGCTGAATATCGGCAGCCCCTTTGTCTGCCATTTTGCCGTTGATGTTGAAAAGCCAGTATTTATTGGCGGCTGTATCTTGTGCGTGGTCATCAATTGCAGTAATGAAACCGTCGGTTTCTTCGATTTTGAAATTTTCTTTCAACGCTTCAAGGAGCGATTGGTTTTTGGCGATTGTGATTGTCTTTGTTTCATCAATTTTTTGGTCGTTTTCAAAGTCTAAGGTAATCGTTGCTGTCGTTTTAGCAAGGTTGTTTTTTTGAGGTGTTTGCGCTTTATTACCACAAGCTGACAAACTAAAAGCGAAACTTGTTGTGGCTAAAATCGTTATCGTTTTCTTGACTGTTAGTGTTTTGGTCATTTTATCTCCTTTTTTATCATTGTACTATGTTTGAGTCGCTTGGTAAAATAGTAGAATTTATCGAAGTGGTATAGATAAAAACTATAACGAAAGGGCGTTTAAATCTGTATTTGAATCACGGTTACACCGCAATCTTCAATCTTTTTCAAGCTATCTTGATTGGCAAAAGTGTCGGTGATGAGGTAGTCAACATGTGCTAAATCACAGCTCTTGAAATTGGCAGATTCGCCAATTTTTCGATAATCAGCGATACAAATAACCAGCCCATCAGTTTGCTTGACGATGACTTCGTTAATTTTAGCTTCATGAATAACGGGCGTTGTAAGACCGCGCTCCGCTGAAATGCCGTAGCAACCGATAATAGCGATGTCGGCTTGAATTGTCTCGAAAAAAGCTTGAGCAGCTTGACCAATCAGCGCTTCTTTGGGGAAACGGACTTCGCCACCTGACAAAAAAACAGAAGATTCTGAGTTATGATCGAGTGCTGCAACCTTGACGTTATTAGTAATAATCGTGACTTGTTTGTTGATGAGGTATTTGACTGAATCAAGCGCTGCCGATGAAGAATTGATGAAAACGGTGTTGCTGTTTTTGACGAATGAGGCAGCTGTTTTGGCAAGGGCTTCTTTGATTGCTTCGATTTCCTCATTATCGCACTTATCAATTTCTAAGCCAGTCGTTGCAATCCGTGCTTTGCCATGACTGCGAACGACTTTCCCCATTTGAGCAAGATTTGTCAAATCCCTACGAATGGTCGTCTCAGATGTTTTTAAAAGTGTGCTGAGTTCAGTGACGGTATGATTCTCGCCATCTTTCATTATGTCAAGTAATACCTTGTGTCTGGCTTGGATATTCTCTATTGAATTTTTCATTTTTTCTCCCTTTTGCTACTATTGCCTGTTATCTATTTTTAGATGTTTTTTTGTATAAACTTAGTATACTCTTTTTGTAAGCGTTTTTAAAGCATAAAATGTAAAAACAAATTAAAATGAGCGTAAAAACAACAAATGAGCGTATAAACGACTATGAAATCGTTTTCTTTTTTGTTAAGATAGAATTGTAAAGGAAATGATGGTTAAATAACCATTAAAATAACTAATTAAAGGAGCATTTACAATGGCAAACACAATTAATGATGTCACAAAAGAGTCATGGGTGCTGTCAACATTCCCAGAATGGGGCACTTATCTCAACGAAGAAATCGACGAAACAGTGGTCAAATCTGGCACAGTGTCAATCTGGTGGCTTGGCTGTACGGGAATTTGGCTGAAGTCTGAGGGTGGCACAAACATTCTCTGTGACTTGTGGTGTGGGACTGGTAAACGTACGCATGGCACAGGTAAAATGGTCAAAGGTCACCAAATGATGCGCATGAGTGGTGCGCTCAAACAGCAACCGAATTTGCGGACACAACCTTTTGTGATTGATCCGTTTGAGGTAAAAAATATTGATGCTTTGGTTGTTACGCACATTCATTCTGACCATTTGGACATCAATACGGCTGCTGCTGTCAATCAAAATTGTCCGAATGCCAAATTTATTGGGCCACAAGAAGTGGTCAATACTTGGCTTAAATGGGGCGTTCCTGCTGATAAAACAGTCGTTGTTCATCCTAATGATGAAGTTGAAATCGGCGATGTCAAACTTTTGGCGCTGGAAGCGTTTGATAGGACTGTTTTGGTAACGGAGTCTAATCCTGAAGTGAGCTTAAAAGGTAAAATGCCACAGGATATGAATGAATTGGCGGTTAATTATCTTTTCCAAACGACTGGCGGCAATATTTATCATGCTGGCGATTCACATTATTCTAATCTGTTCGCAAAACATGGAAATGAGCATAAAATAGACGTTTGTTTAGGGGCATATGGCGAAAACCCGCGTGGTATTACCGATAAAGTTACCTCAGTTGATATGCTCAGAATGGCGGAATCGTTGAATGCGAAAGTTGTAATTCCAGTTCACTACGATATTTGGGCGAATTTCATGGCTGATCCAAAAGAGATTACAGAGATTTGGAAATTCAAGAAAGATCGTCTGAATTATCAGTTTAAACCATTTATCTGGCAAGTTGGTGGGAAATTCACTTTCCCAGATGATAAGGATCGTCTGGAATTTAACTTTGACCGTGGCTTTGATGATGTCTTTGCGGTTGACAATGACACACCATTCCCATCATTCTTATAATCGTTTAAGAGAGGTAACCTTATGCAAGGAACAGAAATGTTGACTTATTTTCGTGACAAAGATTTGGTTCGGATTTCCGATAAGCAGCCTGCTAATTGGGAAGAGGCGATTCGGATTTCTTGCGAAAATTTGATTGAAAAAGAGCTGATTGATGGTGTTTACGTTGACGAGGTTGTTGAGGCGGTACGTCAATATGGGCCTTATATCGTGATTGTACCAGGTGTTGCGATGCCACATTCGACGGCTAAGAGTGCGGGTGTCTTTGGGACGGCGATTGCTTTTACGAAGTTTCATGACAAGATTTACTTTGAAGCGGGCAATGAGGAAAAACAAGCTAAGTTATTCTTTACTTTGGCGGCGAAAAATCCGGATGAACATATGGCAAATATCGCAGCATTGTCAGATTTGTTGATGACGGATGGCGTGATTGAATCACTTGAAATGATTGAATCACTTGCTGATTTTGAGGCTTTGGTTGAAAAGGTCAAATAAGACCGCTGGTGTCGGGTATCTTTTAGAAAGGTCAGAGACACCCATAAAATTGGTCAGATGTTGATGACTAATTTTCCGATAACTGAGTTTTGGCTTCTTAAATTTAGGAATTAGACGAAAGCTCGCAACGAACACTGCTTGCTTAAGACTTTCCCTAAAGCTTTATGATTTATGTTGCCTTAACGTCTTAATAAACCATGATACTGAAAGCGGTGCGCCCAAAGCGCAAACTTTCGTAGAAAATTAGAGTTTTGCTGTAAGCGAACATCGTTTGTGCGGACAAAACGTCTATTTTCTTAGAAAATTAGCTTGAAGTTCAAGATAGAGGAGAAAAGTAGTATGGAAAATGTATTTGATGCGATTATGGTCGTGTGGGATTTCTTTGCTAAGAATATTCTGACACAACCTGCTTATTTCATTGGCGTTATCGTCTTGATTGGTTATTTGCTTTTGCGTAAACCTTGGTATGAATGTCTTTCGGGGTTTCTGAAAGCAACTGTTGGTTATTTTATCCTGTCGGTTGGTTCTGGTGGTTTGGTTAATAATTTCCGTCCGATTCTGACAGGCTTGAAAGATCGTTTTAATCTTGATGCGACTGTGATTGACCCGTATTTTGGTCAAAATGCTATTGATACGGGGATTATGGAGACTTTTGGTCGAACTTTCGGTGATGTGATGGTTTTGTTGCTGATTGCTTTTATTGCCAACATCCTTTTGGTTCGTTTCCAAAAATATACAAAAATGCGAGCTGTTTTCACGACAGGTAATGTTCAGGTGCAACAAGCTGCAACCGCTTTCTGGCTGATTTTGTTTTGTTTTCCTGACTTAGGACGTATTCAAATTCTCGCTGTTATGGGCTTGATTCTTGGGCTTTATTGGGCAGTTGGCTCAAATCTGACGGTTGGTTACACGCAAGAATTGACTGAGGGGGCAGGTTTTGCTGTTGCCCACCAGCAAGTCTTTGGGATTGCTATCGTATCTGCTATTGCTGGGAAATTTAAGTCTAAAAAATCTAAGAAAATCGAAGATATTGAATTGCCAGGTTTTCTGTCTATTTTCAATGAAAATATGGTTGCCACTGCCATTCTCATGCTCTTCTTCTTTGGGATTATTATGAGCGTGCTTGGCAAAACTTACTTTGTTACGAATGAGGTTATTTTACCGACACAAAACTTTTTCTTTTATATCTTGACGACCTCGCTTCAATTTGCTGTCTATCTGGCGATTTTACAGCTTGGTGTTCGGACGTTCGTTGCTGAATTGACGGAAAGTTTCACGGGTATTTCAAATACTTTGCTGCCAGGTGCTGTTCCTGGTATTGATGTCGCTGCGACTTTCGCTTTTGGTTCGCCAAATGCCGTGACACTCGGCTTTCTCTTTGGTGCTTTGGGGCAATTTTTGACGATTGGTCTCTTGATTTTGTTCAAATCACCAGTTGTGATTATCGCTGGTTTCATTCCATTGTTCTTTGACAATGCAGCCTTTGCTGTTTATGCCAATAATCGTGGCGGAATAAAGGCAGCGTGTATCTTGCCATTTCTTTCAGGCATTATCCAAGTTGGCGGTTCTGCGCTGATTGCTTCATGGGTTGGCTTGTCAAAATACGGTGGCTATCTTGGCATGTTTGACTGGGCGACAGTTTGGCCAGGCTTTACAGTTATCATGAAACTTTTGGGCTATGTCGGCATTGTTATCGTTGTTTTGATTTTAGTTGTTATTCCGCAACTACAATATCGCAGAGATCCCGAAGGTTACTTCTTAGTCGTTGAAGATTATGATGCTTATGCGGAACGCAAGGCTTAAGTTACAGTCATAAATCTGATAAAAATATAACTTAATATCTTAAATGGAGGAAATAATAATGAGAGTATTAGTATCGTGTGCCAATGGTTCTGGCACAAGTTTGATGATGAAACGTAGTGTTGAAAAAGCGATGAAAGCAGCAGGTGTACCGATTACCAATATTCATCACTGTGCGATTTCTGAAGGGAAATCAACTGCTGCTCAATATGATGTGGTCTTTTGTCCGCTGAATTTCATGAACATGTTTGACGGTGCCAAAGCCAAAGGTGTGACGATTGTCGGTGTGAAAAATGTGATGAGTCCTAAAGAGATTCAAGAACGAATTGAAACAGAAACTGACTTGGTTGCGCGTGCAAGTGTTTAAGTCAGGCAAAGAAGACGCAAATTTTCTCAGAAAGTTTGCTTGAACAATAATAAATGAGGAGGAAATGATGACAAGACCAAATTTGCAGGTCGCCTTGGATCATTCTGATTTGCCAAGTGCGATTAAGGATGTGACAAATGTTGGCGATATTGTGGATATTATTGAAGTTGGAACGATTTTGATACTTCAAGCAGGGGATCAGGCGGTAAAATGTATTCGTGCTATGTACCCTGATAAGAAAATTGTTGCAGATACAAAATGCGCAGATGCTGGTGGGACTGTTGCTGAAAATGTGCAAAAAGCTGGTGCTGATTGGACAACTGTGATTTGTTGTGCAACGATTCCAACGATGAAGGCTGCGGCTGAGAAAATCGAGGAAGTACAAGTTGAGCTTTACGGTGATTGGACTTATGAACAAGCACAGCTCTGGCTAGATGCGGGCATTTCGCAAGTCATTTATCATCAAAGTCGTGATGCACTTTTTGCGGGCGAAACTTGGGGCGAAAAAGATTTGACCAAGGTTCAAAAATTGATTGATATGGGCTTTCGCGTGTCAGTGACGGGTGGTTTGGATGTTGAGACCTTGAAACTTTTCAAGGGGATGCCCGTTTACACCTTTATCACTGGTCGTGGCATTACGGCAGCTGAAAATCCTGCACAAGCTGCGACTGATTTTCTAGCTGAAATCAAACGTATTTGGGGGGAATAGTATGCTTGGAATCTATGAAAAAGCCTTGCCAAAGGATATTTCGTGGGCTGAGCGCTTGACCCTTGCCAAAGAATTAGGCTTTGATTTTGTTGAAATGTCGGTTGATGAGACAGATGAGCGGATAGCGCGTTTAGATTGGACGAAAGCCGAGCGAAAACTTGTGCGTGATGCGATTTTTGATTTGGATATGCCGATTTTGTCTATGTGTTTGTCGGCGCACCGTCGTTATCCGCTTGGTTCGGCTGATTTGTCTAAGCAAGAAATGGCACTTGAACTGCTGACAAAAGCTGTTGATTTGGCAAGTGATTTGGGGATTCGCTCAATTCAATTGGCAGGTTACGATGTCTATTATGATCCGAAAACAGTTGCGACACGGCATGCTTTCATCGAAAATCTGCGGAAATGTGTGGCAATTGCTGCTAATAAATCAGTTGTTTTATCAATTGAAATCATGGACGATCCGTTTATCAATTCTATCAGTAAATTCTTAGCCATCAAGGCGCAGATTCCGTCGCCTTATTTGCAAGTTTATCCTGATTTAGGCAATTTATCTGCTTGGCCTGAAAATGCAGTTGGTTATGAGTTAGAAAATGGTATTTCAGCAATTAGCCAAATTCATCTGA
The DNA here is from genome assembly GCF_011170085.1 of Pseudolactococcus hodotermopsidis. Lineage (GTDB taxonomy): Bacteria > Bacillota > Bacilli > Lactobacillales > Streptococcaceae > Pseudolactococcus > Pseudolactococcus hodotermopsidis. The sequence continues at coordinate 6,822 of NZ_BLLI01000024.1, forward strand.
AAGATACGCTAGCAGTAACGGCTGATTTTGAAGGCAAGTTTAAAAATGTTGACTTTGGTGCTGGCTGCGTTGATTTTGTTGGTTGTTTGAAAACATTGAAACGTTTACATTATTCAGGATCTTTTGTTATCGAAATGTGGAGTGAAACGAGCGATACGCCAACTGCTGAAATCGAAAAAGCTAAGGCTATCGTCCTCCCGTTTTTAAAGGAGGCTGGTTATGCTTAAAATGAATGAAACCATTGACCAAAAAATTTTAAATGATATGAAATATCGGGTTTGGCAGGCGAATTTGGCGCTTGAAAAGGCCAATCTGGTCGTGCTGACTTGGGGCAATGTTAGTGAAGTTAATCGTGAGCTTGGCATTATTGTCATCAAGCCGAGCGGTGTGCCGTATGCAACGATGACGGCTGAGCAGATGGTTGTGACTGACCTTGAGGGTCATCTGCTAGAAGAAAATGCGCTCAAGCCGTCGTCTGATTTGCCAACGCATGTCTATCTTTACAAGCATTTTGCAGGTATCAATGCGGTGGTGCATACGCATTCCAAATATGCGGTTATGTGGGCGCAGTCAGGGCGTGATGTGCCACCCTATGGTACGACGCACGCAGACACGTTTTACGGTGCGATTCCTTGCACACGGCAGTTGACACAAGAGGAAGTTGAGACGGCTTACGAGCGCGATACGGGCAAGGTGATTGTCGAGCGTTTTGAAAATGACAACATTGATCCGCTTGCGATACCGGGTGTGCTGACCATCGGTCACGGACCATTTACATGGGGTCAAACAGTCAATAAAGCTGTTGAAAATGCTGTCGTTTTGGACGAAGTGGCACATATGGCGCTCTTTACCGAGGTGCTTAACGTTAAGCACGATTTGCTGCCAAACTATATGTTGGATAAGCATTACTTTAGAAAGCATGGTGCCAATGCTTATTATGGGCAAGGTTAAATTTGAAATAGTGTGACAAGGCTCAACTTTGTTACACTATTTTAATTTGATAAAATAGATGAACTTGCTGTGAATACGATTCGCACGCTGTCAATGGATATGATTCAAGCGGCAAATTCGGGGCATCCTGGCTTGCCAATGGGAGCTGCGCCCATGGCTTACGTGCTTTGGACGAAATTTTTGAAAATCAATCCCGCAACATCAAGAAATTGGCTTGATCGTGATCGTTTTGTCTTGTCTGCTGGGCATGGTTCAGCACTTTTGTATAGTCTACTCCATTTGGCGAGTTATCAACTGTCAATAGACGACTTAAAACACTTCCGTCAATGGCAGTCGTTGACCCCTGGTCATCCCGAGGTCAATCATACGGATGGTGTTGAGGCAACAACTGGTCCATTGGGGCAAGGTATTGCCAATGCTGTTGGCATGGCAATGACTGAGGCGCATTTAGCAGCTAAGTTTAATCGTCCTGATTTTCCAATTTTGGATCACTATACTTACGCACTTTGTGGCGACGGTGATCTCATGGAAGGTGTGTCGGCTGAGGCAGCATCGCTTGCGGGGCATCTCAAACTTGGCAAGCTGATAGTACTTTATGACTCGAACGACATCTCTTTGGACGGTGCGACTTCTATGGCTTTCACAGAAAATGTTGGCGCACGTTTTGAGGCTTATGGTTGGCAACACCTCCTTGTTGAAAATGGGAATGATTTAACAGCAATTGCAACAGCGATTGAAACGGCAAAAGCTGAGCTAACTCGACCAACTTTGATTGAAGTCAAGACAATTATCGGTTTTGGTGCTGTTGGACAAGGCACATCAGCGGTTCACGGTGCGCCATTGGGGACAGAGGGTGTTAAAATTGCCAAGGAAAATCTTGCTTGGCATTATCCTGATTTTACTGTTCCTGAGGAAGTGGCAAGACGTTTTAAAGCTGAGATAAATTATAAAGGCAGCCAAAAAGAAATTGCTTGGCAAAAATTGTTTACGGCTTATGCTATGCAATATCCAGATTTGGCGCAGGAGTTGACTGCAAGTTTTGCGGGAGAATTACCTGAAAATTGGTCGGCGGATTTGCCTGTTTATGAGATTGGCAGTGCGGTAGCCAGTCGTGTGTCATCTCAAGAGATGATTCAAAAATTATCAACCAGACTCCCCTATTTTTGGGGAGGTTCAGCTGATCTCTCAGCATCAAATAATACCATGGTCACAGCTGAGAAGGCTTTTCAAGCAGGAAATTATACAGGGCGAAATATTTGGTTTGGTGTGCGTGAATTTGCCATGGGTGCGATAATGAATGGTATTGCTTTGCATGGCGGCACGAAAATTTATGGTGGGACATTCTTTGTCTTTTCAAATTATCTACTTCCTGCGATTCGTATGGCTGCGATTCAAAATTTGCCTGTGATTTACGTGTTTACGCATGATTCGATTGCGGTCGGCGAGGATGGACCAACACATGAGCCGATTGAGCAGTTGGCGAGTTTGCGTGCTATGCCAAATCTTGTGACGATTCGACCAGCTGATGGGAATGAGGTAGTTGCTGCTTGGCAAGTCGCTATTTCTGCGACTAATCGTCCGACAGCGCTCATTTTGACACGGCAAAATTTGCCTGTGCTTGAAAATACCCAAGAACTTGCGCCTGAAAATCTGAGAAAGGGTGCTTATATCTTGTCAAAAGCAAGCCGAGAGGACTTGGATGGCATCCTCATTGCCACAGGTTCTGAGGTTAAGCTTGCCATATCAGCGCAAGCGATTTTGACGGCGCAAGGTTTTAGCGTGACGGTCGTCTCTATGCCGAGCATGGCGCTCTTTGACGAACAAGACTTAGCTTATCGGGAGTCTGTGTTGCCCAAAACGATGACCAAACGTCTAGCGATTGAGGCAGGCAGTAGCTTTGGTTGGGAGCGCTATATCGGGGCGACTGGCGCTGTGATTGCTGCTGATAATTTCGGCGCTTCTGCACCAGCTGAGCAAGTATTTGAGGCGTTTGGTTTTACTGTTGAAAATATCGTTGAAACTTTTAAAGCATTGACAGATTAAGTTTGAAAACAAACGAGCGGGTGGCTGCTCGTTATTTGATAATCAATTTATTAAATGTTTAAACTTTTATTTGACATTTAGTGTTTTTTTTTGTATAGTAATAGTATAATTAAGAAAATTGGCGCTGACATATTCAAATCAAAACATCAGAATTTGTAGAAATAATGACTTGCTGAAATTGTAATTTTATAAACTGTTGAGGGGTGCGATAGCATTTTTTGATAAACTGGAATCAAACAGCTCGACACATATAAGATAACGTTGTATTTTGTTTTTTTTTAATGAGTTTCTTAGAATTTAGCGTGGAATCGTAAATTTTTAAAGAAAATAATGAATAGGTGCGTAGTAGATAATTTTAGTAATCGGCTTTATTCTGTTGTTTTTAAGGAATAATTGCGATAAACTGGCGTTTTTGAGCGTATTTTTTGAAGGAGAAGTTATGACTTTTAGTCAGAAAGAGGAAGCGTTTTGGGTGCGTTTTCAAGAATTGGTAAGAAATAGTTTTGGAGCTGGCCCCTACGAATTTTTTGTCGGTACTGCAGAATTGATAGAAATTACGCCTGAAACGGTTAAAATTCAGCTTGAAAGCAGTATGTATCGAGAATTTTGGGAGAAACAGGCTAAGTTTGTAAGGCTTGTTGCTTTTGAGATTTATAAAAAGGAGTTGACCTATACACTATATATTGGTAGTGAGGGTTATTTGGTGAGCTATAAAAAGGACAATAGGGCTGAACTGTTGGCTAGAAGTCAAAGAGCCTTAGAAGAGATAAGCTCAGATTTTAAAAATGACCTAGATGATAAGTGTAAGTTTGGTAACTTCGTGCGATATGATGGCAATCGCAAGACTTTTGATGCCGCCGCCGCAACTGCCAATGATCTGAGAGGTGTCTATAATCCGCTGCTTATTTACAGCAAGGTGGGAATGGGCAAAACGCATTTATTACATGCGATTGGTCATCATATTTTGCTAAAAAAACCAGATGCACATGTGAAGTATGTGTCGTCTGAAGATTTTATCAGAGACTGTATTGAAAATACGCGGCAAAATAGTTTAGAAGAATTTTCTAATGACTATAAGATGTTGGATGCGCTATTGCTTGATGATATTCATTTTATGGCAAATAGAGCAGATGTTATTGATGTATTCTTTCAAATTTTCAATGCTTTGTATAATAAAGGCGCACAAATTGTCATTGCAAGTGACCGTTTGCCAAGAGAAATTGAAGGATTTGAAGAACAAGCCAAATCTCGTTTTAATTGGGAAATGATGACTGATGTGACAGATATTGCTGCGCCAACTGTTTCAGATAGGCTTGAAATTCTGCGTTTTAAGGCAGAACAAATTGCACTCAATGTTTCGCAAGAAACGCTGGAGAGTTTGGCTGAGCAAGTTGAGTCAAACATTGGCGAATTGGAAGATATACTTGCAGATTTAAAATTTTATGCTGAGTGTCATGCTGTTGATGAGGTTGATAGTACCATTGCTCAAAAAGTGCTTGGTAGTCTGCTAGGAAACGTCAGGATTGGAACTGTCGCTGCCTTGGAGAATTTTTCTGGTGCGTCCGAGGAAGCAGAAGAAGCTGAAATAGTTGAAACGCCTGAGGAAGTTGAGACGACAGAAACTGCCGAAGTGTCTGAAGAAGTTGAAATATCAGAAGAACCTGAAATCGCAGAGAGGCTTGAGGAAGTTGAGACGACAGAAACTGCCGAAGTGTCTGAAGAAGTTGACTTATCAGAAGAACCTGAAATTGCAGAAACGCTTGAGGTAGCTGAAACGGTAGAAATCGCCGAAGTACCTGAAAAAGTTGAAGTGGTTGAGGTGTCAGAGGAACCAGAAGTCACAGAAGCGCCTGAAGAAGTTGAGGCGGTGGCAATCACAGAAGTGTCTGAGGTATCAGAAGAACCAGAAGTCATAGAAAAAGCTGAGGAAGTTGAAGCGGTAGAAATCGCCGAAGTTCCTGAAGTAGCCGAGGAAAATGAAGTAGCAGATCCAACTGCTGAGCAAGATTTTGAGAATTTTAAACGGATTCTTGAATATTTTGTCCACATTTTGAGAGCAAATAATAAAGAAAATTCTGAACAATTTGTTGCGGGAGAGAAAAAAACTGGCCATGGTGGCAAAGGACAAAAAATTCGGGAGAGTTACGAAAAATTCCGATACTTTTCTAATGGTCATACGATGGATGTTTCAATTCAAGGTGGCTTCCAACTTTTCAATAAACCGAATTATATTGAGTGGAGTTCTAATGGCGGTCCTAATATTAGAGCAATTTGGAATGACGCGCAAACTGATGTGATAAGTCTACAAGAATTTGACGGCAAAGCATTTGTTGGTAATCAATATACGGTTGATGAGTTAGGACTGAATGATAATGACCAGCCAAACGACAAAATAATTGAATTTTATAAAGCCTATACTTTATTTTTGGAAGAAAATTTAGCAGGCGCTAAAGAAATCGTAGTAGATACGAAAATTAAGGCGTTAGCGACTAAACTAGCAGATAGAAAAAATCTAATTTTGCGTGGTGCGCCAGGAACAGGAAAGACCTATTGTGCCAAACAAATTGCGGCGGAGCTTATCTCAGAAGGCGCAACAGATAAGCTAGAAGAGTTGTCTGATAAGCAAAAGGCGCAAGTTGAATTTGTTCAATTTCATCCCAATTATACCTATGCCGACTTTGTTGAGGGGTTGCGTCCAGTGACTTCTGAAAATGGTCAGAGTGGTTTCAAATTTAAAACTGGTATTTTTAAGGAATTTTGTGAACGAGCGCGCGGAAAATATGTTTTATCAGATGCTTTGGAAGCTGATGAGCAAGAAGAGGCGACACATAAAAAAATTGTCAAAAGTTACTGGCGTGATGAGGCGACAACAGAAGAGCTGAAAAAAGCGTTTGGCAAAGACACCAATCATCCAGTTGAAAATGTTGTTGCTTATATCAAAGAAGAATTGCTGAGTTCTGAAAAGACAGCATTTGATTGGAAAAAAACGAAAGATAAAAAATTCGTTTTCATCATTGATGAAATCAATCGTGGTGAAATCTCTAAGATTTTCGGCGAACTTTTCTTTAGCATTGACCCTGATTATCGTGGGAAAACTGGTGCGGTTGCGCTACAACATCAGAATTTACACGTCCCTGATGAGAAGTTCTACATTCCTGAAAATGTTTATATCATTGGTACGATGAACGATATTGATTGTTCGGTTGAGCCCCTTGATTTTGCCATGCGCCGTCGTTTTACTTTTGTGGAAATTACGGCTGAAGAGTCGCAAAACTGGCTTTTTGGTAAAGAGGCGACGCGTGCCAAAGATAGCATGACACGCCTTAATGACGCGATAATTTCAGCTGGTTTATTGTCTAAAGACTACCAAATTGGTGCAAGTTATTTCAAAAATTTGGCGGAAGGGACAGTTACCAAAGAGGAACTTTGGACTGATGAATTGCACCCGTTGTTGAAAGAGTATCTTCGTGGCGATTGTGATGTTGAGGCGAAATTGGCAAGACTTAAAGTTGCCTATGACAACGAAAAATTGAGTGATGATGCTGTAACAGTGTAAGTAGATAGTGCTATTGTAGAGAAGTGACTAATTATTGAGAAAATGAGCGGGTAACTGCTCATTTTTTGATGTCCCATTTTTGTCGCATACTTGAGCAGTTTGAAAATAATAAAATAGTTGCATAATTTCGTTTTTTTTGTATAATAGTCTTAGAATTAAAATAATGAATTGGAGAAAATCATGGGTAAATGGTATGTTGTAGACAATTTTGGCAATCAAATCGCAGGACCGTTTTTTGATAAGCAGTCGGCTGAAATGTTTGTTAATGGGAATCAGTTTTGGTCTGTTGTTTTTAAGGGGTGAGATGGGAAATGCGCTTTTTGGGAGCGTGTTTTTTTGAATGTTGTGGAGAAAGTGCTTGAAAATGTGGGAGGAAATGTTATGATTGAAGAAAGCGAGGATAAGAAAATGGTTGATAATTCAAGATATAAAGAATTTAAAAATTGGTATGTAAGTAGCGAAAAAAAGTCTAAAAAATCAGTGGATGTATATGTGACAAATTTTAACAAAGTAAGATTTTTAAGTGACAATAAAGAAATTTGTGAGATTACTGATGTAAAGGGTTTTAAAGAACGCACGAACTCTCTTTTTGATACTAAAGCTGGAATGATTGATAAGTTGTTTTCAGTTGTTGGTCAAAATTTGCAAAGGGATGAATTGAAAGATGGCTTGGGGTATTACTTGGAATTTTTGAGGGAACAAAATATTGATATATTTATCAATATTTTGTTGAAACCGTTTATAGAACAAGTTTCGAGAAAGAAAAATAATGGCTTGACTAGAAAGACTAAACCAGATGTTTTTTTAGGAAAATTTGGAGTGGGTTATAACATTTCAGGACAGGGGAAACCAATTTCTATTCCTTATATTAACCACAAGGGTATTAACTTATCAATGATGAGTTCAGCTTATGCTGAGAAAGGAGGTTTGAAGCATAATAAAATTTATTTGGATGTTAATACATCAAGCTATCCATCTGACTATGAGGGTAAGCTTATCTTTTCTAATGGTGGAAATAAATATGCAGTTTTAGAAGAATGGGATATTCAGGAATATGACGATAACTTACTTCGAGAAATTTCCGAAACATTTTATGATAAGATAAAACAACTTAAGGGTGTGAGTGAAGTGGATAAAGATAAAATTTGATTTTGCGTGGTGCGCCTAGAACTGGTAAGACTTATCTTGCTAAGCAAATTGCAGCTGAAATGATTGGTTGTGAGACAGATGAATTGAGTGATAAGGCACAATTTGAGTTTGTTCAATTTCATCCAAGTTATGATTATACTGATTTTGTTGAGGGGTTGCGCCCAGTGACTTCTGGAAATGATCAAGTTGATTTTGAGTTGAGAGCAGGAAGTTTTATGGCATTTTGTGATAGAGCGAGGGGAACTAGTTTCAGAAATTGAGAATATCAATGATAAAAAATATATTTTTGTTATTGATGAAATCAATCAGTGAACCGCAGTTTAGATGATTTAGTAAAAGAAAATTTCATCATTTTCCCACCAACCATTGCTGAAAGTGAAGATTTGGATAAAAATAATTGTATTTTTAAGTCTCGTAATCGGGAAATTTGGACACAAAATATTGTCGGCATTTTCAAACAAGGCGATGATGACTTGCAGATTAGGTCGCGTTTTTACTCGGGGGCAACGGATTATTTTCTGCGTTATCTTTTGCAGAAAGTGTCGCACTACAATGTGATTAGTACGAAAGCTAGCGCCAATCAGAGTGAAAATTTTTATGATTTGCTTATCTATCTTTTTCCGCTGTATTTGGAAAATGCCATGAAAAAGGGCATTTACAAGGAGTATGTTAAGCGGGAATATAACGACGCGAATATCAAGGGAGCGATTGCTATCGCACGGCATATCAAGCAAAATGTGCCTTTTGTTGGCAAGGTCGCCTACAATACGCGCGAATTTTCTTATGATAACAAGCTGACCCAGTTGGTTCGGCAACGATTGACTATATTGAGCAGAAACACCGTTTTGTTTTTGAAAATGAGGTCACGACTAAGGAAAATATTCGTGCGATTAAGCAAGAAACGCCGACTTATGCTCGTTTGGCGCGCCATGCTATTTTTCGTGAAAATAGTTTGAACCCTGTTCGCCATGGTTATTTTGTCGAATATTATGAGTTGCAGCAACTTTGTCTCCCAGATTTTGCGGCAAGCCATGGTTGGTTTTGCAGACGATACTGATGAAATCCATGGGATATTGATTGATGTTGCTTGGCTTTGGGAGGCGTATTTAGCGACAACATCCTAAGTCTAACGAGAGTATTTATCAAAAGGGAAATGCTGGGCAAGTTAGACCCGATTTTTATAGCCCCAAAATGGTTATTGATGCGAAGTATAAAGACTGTCAAGAGAGAATCAAACGTGAGGATAGATTTCAGATTATTTCCTATCTTCATTATTTAAATGCTGAAAAAGCTGGAATTGTTTATCCGTCTATTAAGAATACAGAATATAAATCTGAGGGTATTTTAAAAGGAATGGGTGGTGAAATTTTCAAACAGTCTATCAAAATTCCACAAAATATAGATGATTACGGCAAATTTGTAGAGGAGATGAAAGAATCTGAAACGGATTTTTTGGAATCTGTCGGAAAATTTAAACTGGATTGAGGTACGTATAATAGAATAAGAAGATGTCCTATTTTTGTCGCATGGTATTTGAGATAATCAGTATTTTGGGTAAGAAAATTCGTGACCTACTTTTGTCTCGTAAGATTTGCTATAATAGAAGTATTACAAATTCAAGATGATAAGAAAGAAGTAAAATGAACGATTTATTTGAAAAACTGATGGATCAGCTTGAGATGCCTGTGGCAATTCGGCAGAATCCAGCTTTTCGTGGCAATATTGATAAGGTTGAGGTGCATGCTGTCAGCAAGATTTGGCATTTTTATCTGACTTTTCCTGCGATTTTACCTGTTGCGCTTTATAAGGAGTTGATTTATCGACTGGAGAGGGCTTTTTCAAACATTGCCAAAACGGAAGTCACGATTTTGGCGGAAAATTCTGATTTTGATGAACAGTTGCTCAATGCCTATCTGCCTTTGATTTTTGACTTGCCTGGCTGTGATACGCCGAGTTTTACGGCGATTTTTAAGAAATATCAGCTGACTTTTGATGGGGCTTGTGTCAAACTTTTGATGGAAGAATTGTCGAATTTGGAGTATTTTGTCAAAAATTATTTTCCTGTTATGGAGACGCATTTTCAGCAATTTGGTTTCAAAGATTTGCAGATTAAGCCTGAGATTGATGCGCAGTTGACGGATAAATTGGTGGCTGAATATGAGAAGAAGTCTGAGGAGATTTTGGCTGAGATTATGGCAAATCAGTCTGAACCGCCACTTTCTGATGCTGACTTTGCACCAAAAACAGAGCCTTCAAGTCCTAGTCACCTCGCACTAGGCAAGGAAATTAAGGGTGCTGACTTCATTACCCAGATGAAAGATGTGGTGACTGAGGAGGCGAATATCGTTTTTGAGGGCTATGTTTTTGCGGCTGAGCACAAGACGTTTACGAGTCGCGCGACGGGTAAGAAAAGTCATATGCTTGAGGTCAAGATGACCGACTATACCAGTTCGTTTATCGTGCAAAAATGGGGGCGCAAACCTGATGAGCTTGCCATGTTTGATCTTGTCAAAAAGGGCATGTGGGTCAAGGTTAAGGGGAGTGTGCAGATGGACCAGTACAAGCATGAGCTGGTCATGAATGCGCGCGATATGGTCGAGATTAGGGCGAAAAATGTTCGCAAGGATCTCATGGCTGATGAGCAAAAACGTGTTGAATTTCACGCCCATACCAATATGTCAACCATGGATGCGATTGCTGATGTTGGCGATTTGGTGGCGCAAGCGGCGCGGTGGGGGCATAAAGCGATTGCGATCACGGATCATGCGGGGGCGCAGAGTTTTCCGCATGCGCATTCGGCGGGTAAGAAACATGGTGTCAAAATCATTTACGGCGTTGAGGCGAACTTGGTTGAGGATAGGGTGCCGATCACTTACAACGAGGACGACAGTAATCTTTCTGAGTCGACTTATGTTGTATTTGACGTAGAAACGACAGGACTTTCTGCTGTTTATAACAAGCTGATTCAGATTGCTGCCTCTAAAATGCACAAGGGCAATGTGATTGATCAGTTTGACGAATTTATTGACCCAGGACATCCGCTGAGCGAATTTACGACACAATTAACATCAATAACGGACGATATGGTTCGTGGTTCTAAACCATTGGAGCAGGTGTTGCAAGCGTTTCAGACTTTTTGTGAGGGCAGTATTCTTGTCGCTCATAATGCAACATTTGACGTTGGTTTTATGAATATGAATTATCAGCGCCACAACTTGCCGATTATCACGCAACCTGTTATTGATACGCTGGAATTTGCGCGCAATCTTTATCCCGAGTTCAAACGTCATGGTCTTGGCCCGTTGACCAAGCGCTTTCAAGTTTCCTTGGAAAGTCATCATTTGGCAAACTATGATGCCGAGGCGACTGGTCGTTTGTTATTTATTTTCTTAAATGATGCCAAGGAAAAATTTGGCATTGAAATTTTGAGTGACCTTAACACCAAAGTTGTTGACAGTGACTCTTACAAACGTGCGCGGGTTAAGCATGCGACGATTTATGCCCAAACGCAAGTCGGTTTGAAGAATCTTTTTAAGTTGATTTCTTATTCAAATGTGACCTATTTTTCGGGTGTGCCAAGGATTCCAAAATCTGTTCTTGAAACACATCGTGAGGGTTTGATTATCGGATCGGCTTGTTCTGAGGGCGAAGTTTTTGAGGCGGTAACCAATAAATCATTTGATGATGCGCTAAAAGTTGCCGATTATTATGATTTTATTGAAATTATGCCGCCTGCTGTTTATCGGCCGTTGATTGTCAGGGAGACAATAAAAGATGAAATTGAGTTGCAACGGATTCTGAAAGATTTACTGCGAATTGGCGAAACGCTTGGGAAACCTGTTCTTGCAACGGGAAATGTCCATTATCTCAACCCCGAAGATGCGGTTTATCGTGAAATTATTGTGCGTGCTTTGGGTGCGGGAGCGATGATTAACCGTCCTGTCGGTCGTGGTGAACATGCCATGCCAGCACCATTGCCAGAAGTTCATTTTCGGACAACGACTGAAATGTTGGACGATTTTGCTTTTTTGGGTAAGGATGTTGCTCAAAAAATTGTGATTGACAACACGCAGAAAATGGCGGAGTCGTTTGAACTCTTAACACCAGTGCGTGATGACCTTTACACGCCGTATATTCCCGAATCTGAGGAGAAAATGGCGCAGCTGACTTATGAGCGGGCGCATGCGCGTTATGGCAATCCTTTGCCGGATATTGTTGATTTGCGGATCGAAAAGGAGCTGAACTCGATTATCGGGAATGGTTTCTCCGTGATTTATCTGATTTCGCAGATTTTGGTTGAGCGTTCCAATAAGCGTGGCTATTTGGTTGGCTCACGGGGGTCAGTTGGTTCGTCATTTGTGGCGACGATGACTGGTATCACTGAGGTTAATCCCTTGCCGCCGCATTATGTTTGTCCAGAGTGTCAGTATTCTGAGTTCTTTACCGAGGGGCAGTATGGCTCTGGTTTTGATATGCCTGAAAAGGCTTGTCCTGACTGCAATCACAGGCTGACAAAGGACGGTCATGATATTCCATTTGAGACGTTTCTTGGGTTCAAGGGGGATAAAGTTCCCGATATTGACTTGAATTTCTCTGGTTCGGATCAGCCGAGCGCGCATTTGGATGTGCGGGATATTTTCGGCGAAGATTATGCTTTTCGGGCGGGAACGATTGGTACAGTTGCTGATAAGACGGCTTTTGGGTTCGTCAAGGGTTATGAGCGTGATTATGGTAAGTATTATCGTGGTGCTGAGATTGAGCGATTGGCGACTGGGGCGACTGGTGTTAAACGCACGACAGGTCAGCATCCGGGCGGTATTATTGTTATTCCAGGCTACATGGATGTTTACGATTTTAGTCCTGTTGCCTATCCTGCTGAGGATATTAATGCCGAGTGGAAGACGACTCACTTTGATTTTCATGCGATTCATGATAATATCTTGAAACTTGATATTCTGGGGCATGATGATCCAACGATGATTCGTAAGTTGCAAGATTTGTCGGGCATGGATGCTAGCACCATTCCAATGGATGATCCTGATGTGATGAAGATATTTGCGAGCCCAGAAGTCTTAGGGGTAACGCCTGAGCAGATTTTCTCTAAAACGGGGACTTTAGGTGTGCCCGAAATGGGAACGACATTTGTCCGTGGCATGTTAGAGGAAACAAAACCTAGCACTTTTGCAGAATTACTCCAAATTTCTGGTCTGTCCCATGGTACAGACGTGTGGCTAGGCAATGCGCAAGAGTTAATCAAGCAAGGAATTGCGACACTTGCTAATGTTATCGGTTGTCGAGATGACATCATGGTTTATCTGATACATGCTGGGCTCAATGAATCAATGGCTTTCACGATTATGGAGCGTGTGCGTAAGGGGTTGTGGAACAAAATCGACGATGAGGAGCGTGAGACTTATGTCGCTGCTATGCGCGAAAATAATGTGCCTAAGTGGTATATCGACTCGTGTAGTAAAATCAAGTATATGTTCCCCAAAGCCCATGCCGCTGCTTATATCATGATGGCATTGCGCGTTGCTTATTTTAAGGTGCATATGCCGATTTACTATTATTGCGCGTGGTTCTCGATTCGTGCGAGTACTTTTGACCTCAAAGTCATGGGGGAGGGTCTCCTTGCTGTTAAGGCGAAAATGCAGGAGATTAAGGCGAAAGGTTTTGAGGCAAGTAATGTTGAAAATGCCCTTTACGGTACCTTGGAGCTGTGCAATGAAATGTTGGAGCGCGGTTTTAGTTTTGGTAAACTGGATCTTTATCGCAGTGAGGCTGAGGAATTCATTATTGATGGCGACACGCTGATACCGCCGTTTTCTGCCATGGATGGTCTTGGTGGCAATGTTGCCAGACAAATTGTCGAGGCAAGAAAAGAAGGCGAGTTCCTCAGTAAAACCGAACTCAGAAAACGTGCTGGCGTTTCTCAAACTTTAGTTGAAAAAATGGATGAAATGGCTATTCTTGGCAATATGCCTGAGGATAATCAGTTGAGTTTGTTTGATGATATGTTTTGAAAGATGAAAGTCTTGCTGATTTATACTTAAAAGTGAGGCATTAGTGGAAGCAGAAAAAGCACCAAAAAAATAAAATCAAGAATTTCCGAGCAAATCGGAGATTTTTTTCGTATATAGTAATAGGAGGACTTTTATGGTACAACAATTAGCGCAAGAAATTTTGCAAAATGCAGCTGATTTTGGCGTGAGTGATGTTTATTTTTTGCCTAGCCCAATAGGTTTTTCGGTCATTTTCAGAAATTCTGACAGTCGTGAAACTTTTCGAGAGGTTTCAGATAGCGAGGGGCAAAGTCTGATTTCGCATTTCAAATTTACGGCTGGGATGAATGTTGGTGAGAAACGTCGTCCGCAGCTAGGCTCTTGTCTATATGAATTTTCTGATAAAAAATTACGGCTGCGCTTGTCATCTGCGGGTGATTTTGAAAGTCGTGAGAGTTTGGTCATTCGGCTTTTACATGATTCAGATAAACCGCTATCGTTTTGGTTTGACGAGGACTTGTCAGCAGTTAAAAAGTTAGTTACAAGGCGTGGTCTCTATCTCTTTTCAGGTCCTGTTGGCTCAGGTAAGACAACGCTCATGCACCATATTGCTAAGGCAAAATTTGCTGGTAAGCAGGTTATCACGATTGAGGATCCAGTGGAAATTGTTGCGCCTGACTTATTACAATTTCAGCTTAATGAAGCGATTGGCAATACTTATGATAGCTTGATTAAATTGTCGTTACGCCATATGCCTGACCTTGTGATTGTCGGTGAGATTAGAGATAGCGAGACGGCACGAGCGGTTATGCGGGCGAGTTTGACAGGCTATACCGTCTTTTCAACGATTCATGCCAAATCAATTAGTGGTGTTTACGCACGTTTGCTAGAGCTTGGCATTGCTAAGGAAGAAATCTCAAATTCGCTGTCAGGCATTGTATATCAACGCTTGATTGCTCGAAAGGGGGTGTTAGATATTGCCGAAAGAAACTTCGCAACCTATACCAATAAAAAATGGAACAGCAAGATTGAAAAACTTGCTACAACTGGACATATCAGTCCTATTGAAGCGAAAACGGAAAAAATTACCGATAAAAAAACAAGTCAAACTCATTAAATTGATGAATAATCTATTTTCTAGCGGTTTTCATTTGGCAGAAATCGTGAATTTTTTAGGGCGCTCAAATCTCGTCGAAAAAGAATTTGTCACGACTATGCGAGAGGGATTGGCAAATGGTCAAAATTTATCGCAAATTTTAAATGACTTGAAATTTTCAAAATCAGTCGTCACACAAGTTGCCTTAGCAGATTTTCATGGCAATACACAACAGACTTTGTATTTGATAGAAGAAAATTTGATGAAAATGCAAAAAGTCAGGCAAAAATTGCTCTCTGTTGCGACTTATCCTGTGATTTTGTTAGCTTTTCTTGTATTAATCATGCTTGGTTTGAAAACTTATCTCTTACCACAAGTCGAGTCCAACAATTTTGCGGGAAAGCTGATTGGCTATTTGCCTTTGCTATTTCTATTGTTTGCGTTTGTTGGTAGTTTACTTGCATTGGGAATCGTCCGATATTTGAAACGAACGTCACCGTTAGTGAATTTTCAAAAATTGGGTAATCTACCAATTATTCACGCATATTTGAAATTGTATTTTACCGCATTTTATGCACGTGAATGGGGCAATCTTATCAAGCAAGGTTTGGAAATGCGACAAATTTTAGAAATCATGAAAACGCAAGATAACCGATTTTTCCGAGAAATTGGACAAGATTTGCTTAATGCCATGCGGTCGGGACAAGAATTTCACAATAAAATTAACAACTATCGTTTTTTTACGCCAGAACTTGCCTTGATTGTCGAATATGGTGAGATGAAATCTAAACTTGGCGATGAATTGCTAATTTATTCTGATGAATCGTGGGAACAATTTTTTGAGAAAGTCGAAAAATCAATGAATCTAATTCAACCTTTGATTTTTTTATTTGTCGCACTGATGATTGTCTTGATTTATGCTGCCATGCTACTGCCGATTTATTCGCAGATGGACACGGCATTTTAGAAAGGAAAAAAATGAAGAAAAAAATAGTCAAAGCATTCACTTTGATTGAAATGTTGGTTGTTCTGTTGATTATCAGTGTTTTGATTTTGCTGTTTGTGCCAAATTTGGCCAGTCAAAAGGAGACAGTCAAAAATACGGGGAATGCGGCGGTTGTCAAGGTTGTCAACTCGCAAGCTGAGTTATATGCGTTAGATCACACTGATGTTGCAACGCTGTCGATTCTTGTCAAAAATGGTAATATTACGCAGAAACAGGCGGATGCTTATAATGCTTATTATACGAAAAATACGAATGAAACGCGTGACATCGCAAATTAACGCCTTTACTTTGCTTGAAACTTTGTTGACGTTATCAATTTCTTGTTTTCTAATTTTACTGTTTTCAGTTACTTTTCAGAAAACAGTTCATGTTGTGCGTGGTGAGATTTTTGTCTTGCAGTTTGAAAATATCTTGAAAAATCAACAAGCTCAGGCAGTCACAAAAGCAGAGATGAGAAGTTTATCGTCGTCAAATGGCATAGTCATGGTTGATGGTGCAGACCTCCATGTACCCAAAGAAACGCAATTCTCAGATTTTTCGATAGCGTTTAAAGAAAATGGTAATCTCCAGTCAATACGGAGTGCTAAAATCGTGATTTTTTTGCCTTATGAGGGGAAAGAAGTTACCTATCAGTTGCAGTTGGGAAGTGGTCAATATCGGAAAACGACAAATTAAAGCCTATATTTTGTTAGAGAGTTTGATCGCTATGGCGCTCTTGTCAGTGCTTGCGACAGTCGTTGTGACGGAAATTTCGCAAAGTCGCGCACAAATTATTGAGCAAAATCGGCAAATTGAAGTGTTGAATGTTGGTTTAATGGCATTTGATAGCAATCAGTCCACGCTGACAGAAAATGATGTGACTGTAAATCTAACTAAAACTGATAAAAAAGTCACACTGACAAATAAAGGACAGGAGGTAATAACGATTGAACTATTACAAAAAACGCCTTAAAGCTTTTACTTTGTTGGAGTGTTTGGTTGCCTTGCTAACGATTGCTATGTCTGCGCTCGTAATTCAGGGTATGACTCAACTTATCAATCAAGACTTAAAAATCATGCGAAATTCTGATGAAAAAACTTGGCAAAATTTTTGTAATTTGCTTAGACGAGAGCTTGAAAACACTGAATTTGACCGCGTTGAAAATGACTTTCTTTATGTGAAAACATCGTCTGCTAGTTTGCGTTTTGGTAATATATCAGGTGCTGACGATTTCCGTAAGACTAATGAAAAAGGTCAGGGCTACCAACCTATGATTTATGATGTTTCCTCTGCTAGTATTTCAAATAATAATAAAGTTGTTACAATTCAACTGACTTTTAACAAAGGAGGTAAAAAAACATTTATTTACGCATTTTCAAAAGACAAGCACGTGGCGGAATAATGCTCTATGCCCTGCTAATATCGGTAATTTTTGGCATGATTCTTAGTTTTTATCTCAGTTCAATCGTCGAAAATCAGAAAAATCTTATCAGTCAAAAAGAATTTTTGACTGCTCAACTCATGGCACGATTAACGCAAGAGCATGCAGATGAAAAATCTGGTCAAATTCGTTTCAATCACGGCATTTCTGATTATCAAAAGGTTGGAAAAACGTTGAATGTGACAGTAAAACTGGAAAATGCAGTGACTTATCATTTTGATTTTTCAAATATAACGGAATAAAAGTAAACTACCGCTGATTTTCTTTGTAGTTAAAAAAGACTTATTTTGCCAGTTTGAAAAGTCATGTTATAATAGAATTATGGAAATTACAGAAAAAGCACCTGCTAAGATTAATCTTGGTTTGGATATTCTAGGCAAGCGTGATGATGGCTATCATGAGTTGGATATGATTATGGCGAGCGTTGATTTGGCAGATAGGATTACAGTTCGGGAGATTGCGGATAAAGATGTGATTCGTTTGCAATCAAATTCGAGTTTTGTTCCATTGAACAAAAAAAATCATGCGTATAAAGCTGCAGTTTTATTGAAAAGAACCTTTCATATCACAACAGGGGTTGATATTTATATTGACAAAAAAACGCCAATTTCTGCAGGTTTGGCGGGAGGTTCATCAGATGCGGCGGCGACTTTGCGTGCGTTGAACAAGCTTTGGCAACTGAAACTAACCTTGCCCGAGCTTGCCAAACTTGGCGAGCAGATTGGTTCAGATGTTCCGTATTGTGTTTATGGTGAGACTGCGCGCGTGACAGGGCGAGGCGAGCATGTTCGACCGATTGAAAATCATAAAAAGTTTTGGGTTATCCTTGTCAAACCAGAGTTTGGCGTGTCAACACCAGATATTTTTCGTCGTGTCAACTTGGCGCAGATTAAGCATCCAGATGTTGATGCTTTGGAACATGCGGTGGTCAACTCGAATTTTGATGTTTTGCTCGAAAATCTCGGCAACGCTTTGGAAGCTGTGACTACTGAAAAATATCCATTTATCTCAAAAATCAAGCAACGCTTGCTTGATAGTGGTGCTGACGGCGTTCTTATGAGCGGTAGTGGTCCAACTGTTTTTGCACTGTGTCAACAAGAAAAAAAAGCACAACGCATTTGTGATAGCATTAAAGGCTTTTGTGACGAGGTTTATTTGGTTAGAATGCTTTAATAAAATTAAAACAACATGTGAATAACTATTTTTCTTGACATTTTCTGCAAGCATGATATACTTAACTGGTAAAGTATATTGGAAACGGAAAAAATCATGGCAAATTTAAGCAAAGAAATTGACTCATTTTTCACGAAAATCATGCAAGTTGTTGAAAATAAACAAGAAGTTTTACTTGGTAAATGTGAATCTGGTGCAGGTTTGACTAATACGCAAGAGCATATTCTTATGCTTCTTTTGCGTGAAAAATTAACCAATGCCAAATTAGCTGAAAAACTCAATATTTCACCTGCTGCGGTCACAAAAGCACTGAAAAAATTACAACAACAAGCGTTGACAATTTCTGAGAAATCGGTATCGGATGAGCGGCTTGTTCTTTGGCGTTTGTCCGAAACAGGTAGACCGATAGCTGAGGAACATCAACATCATCATCAAGCAACGCTTGCAACGTATGTGAAAATCGCAGATACATTTTCAGAAAATGAGCAAAAAGTTATCATAAAATTTTTGAAAAAACTGGAAAAGGAGTTCTGACAATCGTTATGAACTATATCAACGTTAAAAATCTTAGTTTTTTTTATGATGCTGAACCAGTCCTTGAAAATGTGAGTTATAGCGTGAGTTCTGGCGAATTTGTCACATTGACAGGTGAAAATGGTGCTGCCAAATCAACTTTAGTTAAAGCTAGTCTCGGCATTATCAAGCCAAAAACAGGAGAGATTAGCATTGCCAAGGAAAATATCAAGGGCAAAAAACTCAGAATTTCCTACCTGCCGCAACAAATCGCCAGTTTTAATGCGGGGTTTCCTAGTACGGTCAAGGAATTTGTTATCAGTGGTCGTTATCCGCGAAATGGTTGGTTTAAGCGGATAACGGCGCATGATATGGCGCATGTTGAAACGGCACTACGGTCAGTTGGTATGTGGGAACAAGTTGACAGACGCATGGGGGCGCTTTCAGGCGGGCAAAAACAGCGAATTGCCATTGCGCGCATGTTTGCCAGTGACCCAGACTTGTTTATCTTAGATGAGCCGACGACTGGCATGGATGATGTCAGTCGCTCCGAATTTTATCGGCTGATGCACCATGCGGCACACAAGCACGGTAAGGCGGTCTTAATGATTACGCATGATGCGGATGACGTCAAGGCTTTTGCTGACCGCAATATTCATTTAGCACGCAAGGAAAATTCAGCTTGGCGTTGTTTTAGTGTACACGAAAAACGTCAGGAGGAGACAGAAAAATAATGTTTAGTTTCTTTCATTATGAATTTATGCAACGCGCATTCATGGCAATCGTTGCTATATCGCTATTTGCACCGCTTTTGGGTGTTTTTCTCGTCTTGCGTCGTCAAAGTTTGATGAGTGATACGCTCAGTCATGTTTCACTTGCTGGCGTTGCTTTTGGTTTATTTCTTGGCATTTCACCTAATATTTCAACGCTTATTGTTGTGATTTTAGCGGCAATCTTGCTTGAGTATCTGCGAACTGTTTATCGTGATTTTCTTGAAGTAGCGACAGCTATTTTGATGAGTGTTGGCTTGTCTTTAGCGCTGATTTTCGCTAACGCTGGTCGTGGCAAGGGGGTCAACCTTGATCAATATCTCTTTGGCTCGATTGTTACCGTCTCACAAACGCAAGTGATTTTGCTTGCTGTGCTTGCCGTCATTGTGCTAGTCGCTTTTGCCCTTTTTATGCGCCCGATGTATGTGATGACTTTTGATGAGGATACGGCATTTGTTGATGGTTTGCCCGTCAAACTCATGTCCACCATTTTCAATATCGTGACAGGTATCGCTATTGCCTTGATGATTCCAGTTGCGGGGGCGCTCCTTGTCTCAGCGATCATGGTCATGCCCGCCTCTATTGCTATGCGGATTGGTCTGACGTTCAAGCGCGTGCTTGCGATTGCTGTTTTGATAGGCTTTGTCGGCATGCTTTTCGGTCTTATCATCTCCTATCAGACAGGCGCGCCAGCCAGTGCCACGATTACCCTTGTTTTTGTCGCCGTTTTTGTGCTGACATTACTTGCGCAAAAGATTCAGAATCTGCGCTAACATAGATTTTTTCCTTTGTAAAAGGGTGTCTGAGTTGCAGATGTTTCGCGTGTAACATCAAACGGGAGCAAGACGAACCTCTGTAAATGGGATCGCCTAGAATCGCATGACCACAGCTACTAAGATGAACGCGAATTTGATGTGTCCGCCCCGTATCAAGCTGACATGCAACTAAACTTTCCGCAGAAAAATCAGCCAATACCCGTACATGAGTTACCGCATGTTGTCCACCGCGTGAAACAACAAGTCGCCGTTTTTTATCATGGCGATCAGTTCCAATATTCTGGTCAATCGTAAATGATTTTTCCGAAAAATATCCCGCACAAAAAGCATGATAAGTTCGATGAATTTGCCGTTCACGTAACATAGCATCCAAAATCGGCAAGACAAATTGATTCTTGGCGAACAAAACAGCACCAGAAGTTTCAAAATCTAGTCGATGAACAACAAAAACAGGCGTACCGCAAAAAGCTGAGACGTGATTTTGTAAGGCAATCTCGCCGTCTGAATTGCCATGGGTTTTCATATTTTCGGGTTTATTAACAATAATCAAATGCGTATCTTCATACAAAACATCAGCTAAATTTTTATCGCCAAAAACCAATTTTTTATTAGGAAAATCGCTATCATCAAATATCACTGTGACTTGGTCAGCACTATGTACTAAGTCCTCAAAACGTGCAACAGTACCGTTTACTAGGATATGGTGCTTGGTTCGTAAAAAATGCCGTTGCTTTTTTGGCACAAGCCACTGGGTTGTTAAAAGTGTCTCTACCGACATTTCCGAAAAAGAAATCGGCAGTAAAATCGTGAATTTCATGCTACTATTATATCAAAAAACGAGCTTGCGAGCTAAAATGTGCTAAAATAGATTTATGACTGAAAATGAACACAAAAGACAGCCTTTGAGTCGTGCGCAGAAAAACGCCGACCCAGACCTTGATAGAAAAGTCAAAGAAAAGGCGAAAACCAATAAGCGCCAAGTCATCCCTGCGCCAATCAAACGTTTTTGGAAAAATCATAATTTGACGAAAATCTCTGTTGCCGTCATGCTTTTTGTTGTACTTGCGATTGCTAGTTATCTGCTTTTTCTTGCTAAAACGGCGGATGTTGAAACGCTCAAACAGTCTATGGAGGCGCGCACTGAGCTCATTGACAAGGACGGTAATTCTGCTGGGGCAATGTATGGTCAAAAAGGTACAACAGTTACTTTTGATGAGATTTCTGATAATGTCAAAAATGCTGTGCTTGCGACTGAAGATAGGACTTTTTATGAAAATAATGGCATTAATTTCAAACGAACTTTACTTGCCGTTGTCACTTTTGGTAAATTTGGTGGTGGCTCGACCATTACGCAACAACTAGCTAAAAATGCCTATTTAACGCAAAGAAAAACAGTTGACCGAAAAGCAAAAGAATTGTTCCTAGCGCTCGAAATCAACAAAAAATACGATAAAAAAGATATCTTGACCATGTACCTCAATAACTCCTATTTTGGCAATGGCATATGGGGCATTCAAGATGCCAGTCTCAAATACTACGGTAAATCCTCTCAGGAATTAACGATTGACGAATCGGCAACATTAGCTGGCATTCTCAAATGGCCTGAGGTTTATAATCCGCTTTATAAAGACGGCAAATTTGCCAAAGATCGCCGTGATACTGTTCTTCAAAATATGGTCAATGCGGGCTATATCCAACAAGCAGATGCGGATGCTAATGCACAAATCGGCATTACCAGTAATCTCGCAGATGCTTACGTCGGCAAAGATGATGATTATCAATATCCAAGTTATTTTGATGCTGTGTTGCAAGAAGCAATCAATGATTATGGTTTGACCGAGCATGAGTTGCTCAATAATGGCTATAAAATTTATACAGGTCTTGATCAAAATATGCAGACTGGTATGCAGACGACGTATTCAAATACTTATCTTTTTCCAGTTGCAGCAGATGGTGTGGTTGCACAATCTGCTGCCGTTGCCATTGACCCGAAAACGGGAGAAGTCGAAGCCTTGATTGGTCGTGTTCCAACAGAGGAACATAATACTTTCCGTGGCTTTAATTTTGCAACTCAGTCAGGCAGAAGTCCTGGCTCAACGATTAAACCATTGATTGTCTATACGCCTGCTGTTGAGGCAGGTTGGTCAATTAACAAAGAATTATTTGATGAACCAGCTGATTATAATGGGTGGCAGCCTCTTAATGCTGATCAACAGTGGCATGGCAGTCTACCTATGTATCAAGCGTTGGCAAATTCTTATAACATTCCTGCTATCAATACGTTTGAGACGATTGGCATTAAAACAGGCATTGCCAAAGGAAAGAAGTTTGGTCTAAATTTGACGGCTAAAAATGAAACATTGACCACAGCTTTGGGTGCGGGTGTTGAGACCAATCCATGGCAGATGGCGCAAGCCTACACTGCATTTGCCAATCAAGGTGTGATGAACGAAGCACACCTCATCCAAAAAATCGTCAATGCTAGCGGTAACACCATTGTGACTGCAAAAGTAAAGAAAATGCGCGTGATTAATGAGGGAACAGCGCAGAAGTTGACCTCAATGATGCTTGGCACTTACACCAACGGGACGGGCGTTTATGCGGCACCTTACGGCTATACGTTGGCTGGGAAAACAGGTACAAACGAGGATATTGACCAGTGGGTTATCGGCTACACGCCAGATGTTGTCATGACACTGTGGCTAGGTTATGAGAATCCTGAGAGTGAGTTTCATCGTTTGGATGATACTTCAGCTGGGACAGCTTCGACTGTTTTTAAAACAATGGCTAGCACCATTTTGCCCTACACAGAAAATACAGCTTTTACGGCAAAAAATGCCTATTATGTTGACGGTTTAGACCCGATTGCCACAGCAACAGAAGACCCTGTAACGACTGATATTGTCAATGAAGCTAAGGAAAAAGCTAAAGACATCACAGCTAAAGCAACAAAGCGAGCCAAAGAAGTTGGTGGCAATCTTTGGGATACTATCAAATCATGGTTGTCAAGCGAAATTGAAAATGTCCCAAAAAAAGTCTAAACATGAGTTACATTTATAAAGCAAAATTTGCTTTTAGATTCCATTTTTGATATGATTTAGTTATGATTTAGGCTGAATTTTCAGCTTGATATTCCAGAAGCGTCTTACCGATTCTTCTGAGATACTTTTCGAAAGATGCAAGTTTCCACGGGTGTGACTGTTGGGGAATATACTTGCGTTT
>NZ_BLLI01000025.1 GCF_011170085.1 Pseudolactococcus hodotermopsidis
AATTTTCTACGAAAGTTTGCGCCTTGGGCGCACCGCTTTTTAGTATCATGCTTTTATTTGAACTTCAAGCTAACTTTCTAGGAAAATAGACGTTTTGTCCGCACGAGCTATGCTCGCTTACGGCAAAACACTAATTTTCTACGAAAGTTTGCGCCTTGGGCGCACCGCTTTTTAGTATCATGCTTTTATTTGAACTTCAAGCTAACTTTCTAGGAAAATAGACGTTTTGTCCGCACGAGCTATGCTCGCTTACGGCAAACCCCTAATTTTCTAAGAAAGTTTGCGACTCTGTCGCACCACTTTTTAGTATCATGGTTTTATTTGAACTTCAAGCTAACTTTCTAGGAAAATAGACGTTTTGTCCGCACGAGCTATGCTCGCTTACGGCAAACCCCTAATTTTCTACGAAAGTTTGCGCCTTGGGCGCACCGTTTTTTAGTATCATGGTTTTTCGATAAAATGACTTTCTTTAATTTTACACTAAATGCTGATAAAAGTCGCATAATTTTGAAAAATGATGACATTTGTCATCACAATAACTGACAAAGGACACTTATTTTGTGTGTTGAACCAGTGTATAATAATCGTATAGCGTTAAGAAAGGAAATTACACATGATACATATTGAAAATTTGGTTAAGCGTTATGGCAATAATTTGGCGCTAGACCACTTAAATTTGGACATTCAAGAGGGGGAGGTATTTGGTCTGCTTGGGCCGAATGGTTCTGGGAAAACGACGATGATAAATTGTCTACTGGCGCTTTTAAAATATGACAAGGGAGACATCACGATTTTTGGTAAACCAATGCGGGTTGATAGCTATGATATTAAGCAGGAAATCGGTATTGTTCTGCAAAATGTTGCTGTTTTTGACACACTGACTGTTTATGAAAATATTGACTATTTTTGTGGTTTATATATCCCAAATAAAACGCAAAGAAAACGTTATGTTGAGGAGGCAATCGAGTTTGTTGGCTTAGAGAATTATGTCAAGCAACGTCCAAAAAAACTCTCAGGTGGCTTACTTCGTCGTCTCAATATTGCGTGTGGCATTGCGCATAAACCTAAGCTGATTATCCTTGATGAGCCAACGGTTGCAGTTGATCCGCAAAGCCGAAATAATATTTTAGAGGGCATTCAAAAATTGAATGCCGAAGGCTCGACGATTATTTATACATCGCATTATATGGAAGAAGTCGAGCAAATTTGTAGCCGAATTGCGATTATTGACCATGGGCGCGTGATAGCACAAGGGACGAGCGAGGAATTGAAAGGCTTGCTGAAAATTGGCGAAACGATTAAGATTGATCAGATTATATTAGAAGAAAATGATTTGGCGTTGCTGAACAGTTTGCCCCATGTTTTTGATTTGACCTATGATTTTCAAATGCTTGAGATTCGTTGTACAGGAGATAAGCACAATCTCGTTCGGATATTAGACCATTTGCAAGCTTGCGATATTACTTTTGGGCGCGTTTTGTCGGAATTACCGACCTTAAACGATGTTTTCTTGGAAATAACTGGTAAACAACTGCGAGATTAGAAACCATGATACTAAAAAGCGATGCGCCGTAGGCGCAAATTTTCCTAGAAAATTAGCTTTAAGTTCAAATTATAAGGAGAAGAAATGGCGCATTTATTAAAATACCGTTTGTTACAAACCATTCGGGAAAGGCGAGTCTTATTTTGGACACTTTTTTTCCCGCTTTTGCTCGGCACTTGTTTTTATTTCGCTTTTGGTCATTTGGCAAAAAATAGTGAGATGACAACAGAAATTCCCGTTGCGATTGTTGAAAAAAACACTAACACAGCCAATCAAAAAAGTCAGTCAGCAAGAGAATTTCTATTGAAAATGGCAGATGAACAGCTCATCACAATCAAGCCATTCAAAAATCAGAAAAGTGCTGAAAAAGCGCTTGACGATGGTAAAATCAGTGGCATTTTCTATCTAGGCGATTCCCTCAAATTAACCGTCACCAAAATTGATTTAGAGACTAGTATTTTAAATACGGTCTTTGAAAGTTATCATAAAACATCAGCTATGATGACAGATATTGCGACCGATTATCCAGATAAATTGCCACTAGCAACTCAAAGTCTTTCTAACGCTAAAACAGCAGTAAAAACCGTTTTACCGAGTGGCAAAACGACCAATAATTTCGTGCAATATTTCTTTGCCTTGATTGCTTATGCCTGTTTGTCAGGCATGTATCTGGGCGTTAAGACGACCTTTGATTCCCAAGCCAATCTATCAGCTTTGGGCGCTCGGCGCAGTAGTAGTCCCACACACAAGTTGAAACTGATTTTGGTTGACTTTATTGTCATGTTCGTTGTTGATTTTATTAGTGTTCTCTTGCTCGTTTGCTATGTGATCAAGGGCATGCAGATCAGTTTAGGCGACAGTCTCGTAGGACTGATTGCCACCGTTGCTATGGGCTGTACGATTGGTGTTTCTTTGGGTATGGTTGTCGGCGCCTCAAATAAAGGGTCGATTGATATGAAAATGAGCTTGAGCGTGCTTTTTACCTTGCTACCGTCATTTCTAGCGGGGCTGATGTTCAACAGCATGAGCTTTATTATCGAGAAATTTTGCCCGATTATCAACCGTCTAAACCCTGCTGCAGTACTGGCTGATGCCTTTTATTGCTTGCGCGTTTATGATAATCCGAGCCGTTATATGCGAGATATGTTGCTTTTGGGGACAATGAGTGTGATTTTTATCACATTATCCTTTATTTTGCTTAGGAGGGAACGTTATGACAGTCTTTAAAGGATTTATGCTACTTTTCAAAAGGAATATTGCGCCCGCTCTCCTCTATCTCCTTATTTTTATCGGCATGGCAATCATGAGCCAAGCAGCAGGCGTTAGCAACTCGCAAATGGAAAGTTTCAAATCTGAAAAAATCAGAATTGCCCTTGTTGACAAGGACCAGTCAACCCTTTCAAAAAGTTTAGTAACCTATCTTGAAATGACACAAGAAGTGGTAGACGGGCTAGAGTTGACGAGCAAGGCTAAGATTCAAGAGACCATTTATTATCGGGAAGTTTACTGTGTGATTCAGATTCCCAAAGGTTTTGAACAAGATTATCTAAATAAGCAAATACCGCTAAAAATCATAGAGTCGTCGGAAAATGAGAGTCTTTATGTGACCAATCAAGTCAACACTTTTTTAAATGATGTTAATATTTTATACAAAAGTGGCTATACGGTTGCCAAAGCCGTTGAAAAAGTCAAAAATTACGAGAAAAATGAGGCAGCCATTACCCTCAAAGCGACAAATAAAAATGGTGGCAAACTATCAAATCACAGCAGTCTTTTTCAAATCATGCCATTTGTCATGATTTCAATGAGTGCTTTTAGCGTTGGTATGATTTTGATTCTTTACGAAGATAGCGATAGAAAGCGCCGAATCTTGTGTGCGCCAGTCTCTTACCGTTCAATGAACAAGCAACTTATGCTTGGTGTTGGCGTGATTGGTAGCGGGCTTTGGCTACTTTGTGCGGTCATTTTACCCCTAGTTTTGAACGGCAAAAGCTTTTTAGTTGATGCTAACTTGCCTTATTATCTGCTAAATCTGGCTTTACTCACGCTCGTTTGCTTGTCGCTTTCGTTTTTGCTGAGTAAACTCATCAAAAGACCAGAAATTATTAGCAATATTGTCAATAGTCTAGCGCTTGGCATGAGCTTTTTAGGCGGCGTGTTTATCCCTTTATCCATGCTAAGCACTTCCGTGAAAATGTTTTCAAAATTTCTGCCTGTTTATTGGTACGAAGTGACTAATCAATTGATTGGCTACCATACTAAATTTAATCAAACACAAAGACTTGAGTTGTGTAAGGGCTATGGCATGCAGTTGTTATTTGTCTTAGCATTTCTGAGCCTTGCCATGTTGATTGGGAAATTGCGGGAACAGGAGAATTAAAAGAAAAACATATCGCTAAATTAGCGATATTTATTTTATTTAATTCAAATTTAAAATAAAAGTAACTGAAAATTCATCATCAGTAACAGTCAAACTCAGCTCAGCGTGAATCAATTGGCAAAGTTCTTGGATAATATTTAGCCCTAAACCCGTACTTTTATTTGTCCTAGAGGGTTCGTTGGTTTTGAAACGTTGTAAGAGTAGCTCGGGATTATCAATCGCTGTCCGTAGACCGTTTGAAAAAGTTAAGGTCAGTTGCTTCTTGTCAGAAATCATCACGATTTTTACGAAATCTTCCCCATGATTGATAATATTACCTAGGATATTTTGAAAAATACGCTGTAAAACAACGGTATCAGCGATAACGAATTTATCTTCAGAAAGAAACTGGAAGTTAGGGACAAGCTTATGCTCAGAAAAGGCTTCATAGTAAAGCACAAGGCTTTCACGTAAGAGGCTAGACAGGTTGATACGCTCCAAATTCAGGGAAATATTTTTCTCCTGAATCAAGTTGTAAGTCATGAGATAATCAAGATATTGCTTGATTGAGGTCAGACTGCTAGCTATTTTACCGACGATTTCAGGATTTTCAGGACTTTCAGTTCGTAAAAGCAGTTGTGTGTAGCCCGAGGCGACAGTCAGCGGCGTTTTTAGGTCATGTGTGAGGTTCGTCAGCAATTCATGGAGCGACTTATCTTTGGCAATCTGTTCGCGATAAAACTGCTTATTTTTACGGATAAGATGATTATTTTCGTCAAGTAACTCACGAATCAACTTGATTTTAGAAGCTGATGTCAGCTCAGCGTTTGTCTCTTTGTCAGAAATAAAGTGAAGTTGGCGCGTGAGGTGTCGTATTTCTAGCAATAAAAAAACCAGATATAAGGCAAGGAGAAAGGCGATTGTGGCAATGATGATTGTTATCATGTGTCAGCCCCTTTAGCAAGCCTAACACCCATGCCCCAGACTGTTTCGATATAATCTGTATGAGGATCGGCAACCTTTAATTTTTTGCGCAAACTGCTTAGATGAACGTTGAGCGTATTTTCGCCACCCAAATAGCTCTCATGCCAGACACGTTCGTAAAGCGTTTCTTTGGTAAAAATCTTGCTCGGATTATTGATGAGTAAGGCCATGATTTGATACTCTTTGTGCGCAATAACAAGTGTTTCATCGCCGATTTTTAGCTCAAAATTGTCAGGAATCAAGGTCATATTTTTATAAGTAAATGTCTGAGTCGTTTCTAGTGCGCGTGTTGCTTTGCGAATCTGAACATCAATTCGAGCCTGTAACTCCTCAATATTAAAAGGTTTTGTGATATAGTCATCTGCCCCATTTTTGAGCAATTCAACAATTTTCGCTTTGTCATCAATTGCTGTCGTGATAATAATTGGGACGTTGCTGGTTTTGCGAATTGTCGTTAAAATACTCTCGCCAGTTACACCAGGTAACATCAAATCAAGTAAAATCAAGTCAAATTGTGAGTGTTCAGCAAGCAAAAGTGCCTCAGCTCCAGAATTGGCAATCGTCAACTGGTGGTCATTTTTCAATAGAAGTTCCAAAAGTTGACAGATATTGAGGTCATCTTCCACGATTAATAAATTAGCCATAGTCCAAACTTTCTTTTTATTTTGGTTAAATCAATTATACCACGCTTTGAGCGATTGTTGCGTTTTAAAATTGAGATAAAAAATCATACGATTATTTCTTTAAATATTTCAAAAAACACAAAATTCCCTAAAAATTTGGTATAATACAACTATGAAAATCATAGAAAAATATGTTGCATTTGACTTGGAATTTAACACCGTGGATACTGTTGAGCATCTGATTCAGGTGTCGGCGGTCATTTTTGATAAAGGTGATGAGACTGCCGATTTTGATTCTTTTGTTTACTCAAGTGTCCCACTTAACTCTTTTGTTGTCGGCTTGACGGGCATTACTCAGGAGAAAGTCATGACAGCACCAAAAGCTGTGGCAGTCATGACAGAGTTGAAAAATTTCGTTGGCGATTTGCCTGTTATTGGCTACAATTCTCACAAGTCAGATTTGCCGATTTTGCTTGAAAATGGGCTTGATTTATCTGAAAATTATGCGTTAGATGTTTACGAAATTGCTGACAGCATGCGTGATAATAAACTTCACGGTATCAAAAACTTTCAGCTCAAAACCTTGGCAAGTTTTTTCAATGTTGCTGAAAAAAATGCACATAATGCTCTGGCTGATGCTAGAATGACGGCACGCGTTTATGAGGCGATGAAGGAAACGCAAGAGGCGGAGAAACTCATGGCTCAGCAAAATAAAAAAGAGCCTAATGCAAGTGATAACCCCTTTGCCAGCTTAGCGGGCTTGTTTTAAAACCGAATAATTGGAATTAAAGTGTCCGTGATTTCTTGCGGACTTTCTTTTTTGCCACGAGAAATCCAAAGTTGTACCATGCCAAAAATGGCGTGCGAAAAATAAGTTGTTCGATAGTCAAGATTGACTTTATCAAGCGATTGACGCCCAAAATGTGGATGAATGACAGTCGTTAATAAACTTTTGAGTTTTTGACGTAGGAAAATGTGAATTTCGCGCGTGCCATTTTCAGAAAGAAGTGCAGACAAAACAGATTCCTTAGCCAAAAACTCGAAAATCTCATAAATTGCTGCGCGCCAATCTTTGCTATGTCTATCAAAAATGTATTCAACTTCGGTGAAAAAAATCCTCTGATAAGTGTCAATCATCTCGTATTTATCTTGATAATGCGTATAAAAACTCGAACGACTGATACCAGCGCGCTTGACCAATTCTGTTGTGGTAATCTGGTCAAAGCTCTTTTCTTTGAGTAAATCGCTCATTGCTTGTTCAATTGCTCGTCGTGTTTTAGTGATTCGGATGTCGGTCATTTAAAATGAAAACCCTTTCTTATACAAATGTGGACACAATGTCCATTTTGACGTGTGAAATTCTTGCTATATCTACAATAAGTATTATAATAAAAAATATCATTAAAGACAAGCTGTCTAAAGTATAAAAAACATGATGCTGAAAGTGGTGCGACGAAATCGTAAACTTTCGTAGAAAATTAGCCTGAAGCTCAAATGAAGGAGATATTATGATAAAAAAAGAATGGCAAGCTATTTTGAAGAATAAATTATTTATTGGGATTATGATAGCACTGGCATTTATTCCTGCGCTTTACAATATCATTTTTCTATCGTCTATGTGGGATCCTTATGGCAAGATTCAAGATTTGCCAGTTGCGGTTATCAATCTTGACAAATCAGCGACCTTGAACGGAAAAACAGTCAATCTTGGCGATGATTTAGTTGAAAAATTAGCCAAAAATAAGGCCTTAGATTATCATTTTGTGTCAGAAGAAAAAGCAACGTCAGGTATAAAATCTGGCAAATATTTCATGGTAATTACCTTGCCAAGTGATTTTTCTAAAAATGCAACGACCTTGTTAGACGTTTCAGCAAAACCTGCTAAAATTGCGTATCAAACGACGAAAGGTCACAACTTCATTTCAGCTAAAATGAGTGAATCTGCCATGGAAAAGCTGAAAGCGGAAGTTGCAAGTAATGTGACAGCGACTTACACCTCTGAGATATTCGACAAGTTTGGCACACTCAAAACGGGAATGAGTGAGGCTGCTGACGGCAGTCAAAAATTGACAGATGGCGCAAGTCAGCTTGTGTCTGGTAGTCAAACTTTGACAACGGGGTTAGACACGCTTGCTAAGTCAACCGTTGAATTTTCTGACGGTACGAAAACCTTGTCAAGCGCGCTCAAACAGTATACGGACGGCACAGCGAAAGTGGCAAATGGTTTATCTCAAGCCAATAGTCAATCAGTTGACTTGATGACAGGTTTGACTACTTTTTCACAAAAAACAAGCGAGGTAGAAGCCCTAGTTGACGGTACAGCTCAATTAAACGCTGGACTGACAACTTTATCAAACCAAACAGCTTTGTCAGATGAGGAAAAAGCTCAAATTGCGCAACTTCAAACAGGATTGACAAGTCTCAACACGGCAATCCAAAATTTTAATACGGCAAATCAAGCACCGTCAGAATTGTCAGCTATCACAGGACTTCTGACAGCGATTGCGACAAATGCGACGACGATTATTGCTAGTAATCAAGCACAAGAAACTGCGCAAATTGCAGCTTTGCAGGCAACGTCAGCCTATCAATCTCTGACTTCTGAGCAACAAGCTGAGCTAAAATCAGCGTTCACGTCAACTTCTTCAGAGGTAACAAGTCAAGCCACGCAAACGTTGCAGTCGGTACAAAATCTTCAGACTGTATTGAGCGAAATCGCAAATAAGCAAGCGCAAAGCCAAGCAGCAACGGCGCAACTCGCCGCCGCCGCCACGCAAGTTTTGCCAACGGGTTCACAAGCGCTTGATACGCTATCATCAGGTATGAACGCAGTCAACGCCGCTCTCAGCACACAGATTATGCCTGCAAGTGCGCAACTCGCTATCGGTACGCAAGAACTTAACACTGCTTTGACAGCGGGTCTTGGGCAGCTATCAACAGGTGTCGCACAGTTTTCTGGTGCAATTTCACAGTTAAATGACGGGGCAAGTCAGTTAAATAACAATTCAGCGACCTTGTTGTCTGGTGGCGATAAACTGACAACGAGTGCAACTCAGCTCACATCAGGCACAAGCCAGTTGGCAAGCGGTGGTAAACAACTTGACTCAGCTTTGACTACACTCCAAAGCGGCTCAGCTACGCTTAGTCAATCGCTCAAAGCGGCTGAAGCGCAACTCAGCCAGCAAAATCTGACGAAAACTGCTAGTAAAGTAATCAGCCAACCTATCAAACTCAGCCATAAAGATACTGATAATGCGAGCGCAAACGGCGTTGGTATGGCGCCTTATATGATTGCAGTCGCGCTTTTTGTCGGCGCCTTGTCTACTAATATGCTAATTGGTACTTCTTTGTCTGGTGGCAAGCATAAAAATCGTCTGGATTGGTTTCTTGGCAAGCTCGCAACCAATGGTGTCATAGCTATTGCGCAAGCAATTTTGGTCAATGTTGCCGTGCATTTGCTCGGACTTAGCGCCAATCATGAGCTTGAAACATTTTTCTTCATTATCTTGATTTCCCTTGCCTTCATGGCACTTGCAACGTTCCTTAACACAGCTTTTGGCAAGCCTGGTGCTTTCATTGTGCTGATTCTGCTACTTTTGCAGTTGGCGTCTAGCGCTGGGACTTATCCGCTTGCTTTGACTGACAAATTTTTCCAAACACTCAATCCATGGTTGCCGATGACTTACGCAGTTTCTGGGCTTAGACAAGTCATTAGCCTATCTGGAAATGTAGCGGTACAAGCAAGTATCCTTATCCTAGTTGCGATTTTCTTTGCTATCTTGACACCATTTACTGTTAAAAATGTGACGAAGAATGTTTGATAATAGCATTCAAAAAGCAAAATCGTTAGCTTAGATTTTACTTGTTCAAGTCATAATAACATTTCTTGTAATTGTCGTGCGACACCGTCCTCATCATTTGTCCATTTTAGTTGTTGGTCAGCATGAGGGAGTAAAGTTGCGCTGGCGTTTTTCATCGCGTAGCCTGTACCTGCGAATTTAATCATTTCGATGTCATTGTGTTCATCACCAAAGGCAATCAAATCAGAGCGTTCTTGTTTGTTGATTTTTAGCAGATGTTTAAGTGCGCTCGCTTTACTGACACCTTTTGGTACGACTTCAAGAATACCGTTTGGTCCACCCCAAGCGCTGACATTGACTTGATTCTTAAAATGTTCATCCATTTTATCGGCGAGGCTGATTTTATCTGTGATGCGTGTTTGGAGTAAAACAGCGTTAGGGTTAGCATTGAGTTTTTCAATTTTTAGCTGATGATGCGGCAAAAAACTCTCAACGCCAAAGATGCCTGGATCCGCTTTATCAAGTGCATTGATAAAAAATTTACGACGATACTCAGCAGCTAGAAAATCAAGTTTAAAAGTATGTTGGTGTTTAATCAAATCGAAAATTAAAGCCTTGTCAATGTGTTTGGAAACAGTGTGCGCCCATTTTTGATTGGGGATACTTGTCATGCCGCCGTTGAAATTAATCATCGGACTTTCAAGCCCAAGTTCTTGGTAAATGTCAATTGCCATACGATAAGGACGCCCAGTTGCGATGACAATTTGGTGTCCTTTTTGTTCAACCTTTTTAAAAATTGCTTTGGTGTAATCTGAGATAGTCACACCATCAGAATGTAAAGTTGTCCCATCAAGGTCAATAGCAATCAGTTTTTTCTCTGTCATGATATAATATATTGAGTTTTGATAACTCAGCCTTTCTAAATTAGCGTTTTTGTCTATTATAACATTTTTACGTCAAAAGGACAGTCATTATAGAAATCCGAACATTTAGCGTGAAAATAGCTTGAAAAGCTAAAATTAACTTGCAAGACCATGTGTGATACTTTAAAATGATAAAGTACTTAAAATTTATTTATTAAAAAGAAGAGGTTTTATTTTGGACAAGTTTTTCAAACTGAAAGAAAGTGGTACAACAGTCAGCCGTGAAATTATGGCAGGTTTGACGACATTTTTTGCCATGAGCTACATTTTGTTTGTCAATCCGTCAATTCTTTCGCAAACAGGTATGAAATATCAAGCGGTATTTCTCGCGACAATTATTTCAGCTGTTATTGGTACATTGATTATGGGACTTTTTGCAAATGTTCCTTATGCACAAGCACCTGGTATGGGGCTTAACGCTTTCTTTACCTTTACAGTCGTTTTTGGACTTGGTTATTCTTGGCAAGAGGCACTTGCCATGGTTTTCATTTGTGGCATGATTAACATCTTGATTACGGTTACAAAGATTCGGAAGCTGATTATCAAAGCGATTCCTGAAAGTTTGCAGCATGCGATTGGTGGTGGTATCGGTGTTTTTATCGCCTATGTTGGGATAAAAAATGCGGGTCTTTTGAAGTTTACCTCTGATCCTGGGACTTACACAGTTCTTGGTAAAGGTGCTGATAAAGGCAAAGCAACGATTGAAGCGACTTCAAGCGCTGTACCTGGATTGGTTAATTTTACCTCGCCAGCTGTACTTGTTGCGATTTTGGGCATTGTAATCACAGCTGTTTTGGTTGTGCGAAATGTTAAGGGAGCGATTCTGATTTCGATTGTTTCGACAACAGTGCTTGCAATTATTTTTGGTGTGGTTGACCTTGGAACGATTGACTTCAAAGCTAATTCTCTTGGATCAGCGATGAATGACCTTGGCCAAACTTTTGGTGCTGCTTTTAGCCATAAAGGGATGGGGGCTTTGTTTTCTGACTCTGAGAAAATTCCTCAAGTTTTGATGACTATTTTGGCATTTTCATTGTCAGATACCTTTGATACAATCGGTACCTTTATCGGGACTGGTCGTCGTTCAGGCATTTTCTCAGAAGAAGATGAAAAATCTTTGGAAAATGGTTCAGGATTCTCATCTAAGATGGACAAAGCCTTGTTTGCAGATGCCACAGCAACATCAATCGGTGCGATTTTCGGCACATCAAATACAACGACTTATGTTGAGTCAGCAGCGGGGATTGGCGCTGGCGGGCGAACAGGTTTGACATCTGTCGTTACAGCGATTTGTTTCCTCTTGTCATCAGTTTTTCTACCATTTATTTCAATCGTACCAAGCGCTGCGACAGCGCCAGTTTTGATTATTGTTGGTGTCATGATGCTAGCCTCTTTCAAGGAAATTGACTGGACAGATCTCGAAGTGGCGATTCCAGCTTTCTTTGCGTCAATTTTCATGGGAATTGCTTACAGTATCTCTTACGGTATTGCGGCTGGTTTTATCTTCTTTACAGTTGTTAAACTCGCCAAAGGTAAAGCCAATGAAATTAGTCCTGTTATTTGGGTTGTGAATGTGTTATTTATTATTAACTTTGTGATTTTGGCGATGATGTAATTTTTTTGAGGCGTTAATTGCTTTTTGGGATATACTTTGATATAATAATCCTATGAAAAGAAAAATAATACAACGCAAATGGGCATTAGGGATGGCATTATTTACTTTAATTGTTGCAATTCCCAAGTTTTTAAAAGGACCAAATGGAACAGGTGCTTATGCTTCAGGTGAATTATTTGGTACCTTTATGCTACCAATAATCTTTTTTGGTCTAGCATTTGTCAAAAAGAAAGAGAAATAAGGGATTGAAAATCAAATCACTTTTGATATGTAAACAATGTTTTATTTTCGTAAAACACTTGTAAACTGTTACAGGTGTTTTTTGATATAATTAAAACTAGGAAGAGATGGCTAGTATTTAAAAAGAAAGTAGGTCATGTTTTGGCTTTAACAAATAGAAAAGACACGCGTGCGGTACGCGTTGGCGATATTGTGATTGGCGGGCGTAACAAGGTAATTTTACAGTCCATGTGTACGACTAAAACGCAGGATGTGGCAGCGACCGTGGCGCAAATTAATGCACTTGAAGCCGCGGGCTGTCAGCTGATTCGTGTGGCAGTGCCTGATATGACGGCGGCGCTTGCACTTGCAGACATTAAGGCGCAGATTAATATACCTTTGGTTGCGGATATTCACTTTGATTACCGTTTGGCGCTCCAAGCGATTGAGTCGGGTGTGGATAAAATTCGGATTAATCCTGGTAATATTGGTCGTAAAGATCGAGTTGAAAAGGTTGTCGAGGCTTGTAAAGCTAAAAATATTCCGATTCGGATTGGGATAAATGCTGGTAGTCTTGAAAAACAATTTCTAAAAAAATATGGTTATCCAACAGCCCAAGGGATGTTAGAGTCAGCAAAAGAACATGTTAGGATTCTTGAAGAGCTTGATTTTTATGACATTATCATTTCGATGAAAGCCTCTAATGTTGGTATGGCGCTTGAAGCCTACACGCTTGCAGCAGAAGAATTTGACTATCCGCTACATCTTGGCATTACCGAGTCTGGTCCACTATTTTCAGGCTCAGTCAAGTCGGCTGCGGGAATGGGCGCAATTTTGTCGCTCGGCATTGGCGATACGATGCGAATTTCTCTGTCAGCTGATCCAGTTGAAGAAATCAAGGTTGGTCGTGAGATTCTCAAATCTTTTGGTTTGATTGACAATGCTGCGACACTGATTTCTTGTCCAACTTGTGGGCGAATTGAGATTGACTTGATTCCAGTTGCCGAGGAGCTTGAGGCTTATATTTCTGAAATTAAAGCACCGATTACCGTGGCAATCATGGGTTGTGGTGTTAATGGTCCAGGCGAGGCGCGTGGTGCAGACATTGGTCTTGCAGGTGGTGCAGGAAAAGCCATGCTCTTTAAAAAAGGCAAAATCGTCAAAACAGTTGACGAGGCAGTCATGTTAGCGGAATTTAAAGCCGAAATTGATGCCATGTATCGGCTTTTCAAGGAGACAGGGAAATTGCACGAAGAAATTGAAGATGAAGAAATAAGTAAATGATGTCAATACCGCTGATTTGTATGTTCGTAAGTAGTTTAATGACTGTTGTTGCGCTGTTTTATACATCTGGTAAAGTGAAGCGGAAATTCGTAGCCTAAAAACGGGCGCGTGCTTGATTTTTCTGATTTTGGCATTTGTGTTGTTAGCCTTATCAGTGCTTGTGATGGTGTTACTATACTCAATTCGCAAAGCCCAAGTGGTAAAGTACTAAGGTACGTTGTATGTGGCTACCCTCATATAGAGGCAACCTTAGTTGCCATCAGCCAAACGATGAAGTGACGAATCTAGTCAAAAGTGTTTTGGTTTTATAGTGAATTGAGTATCTACTTGATTGACTTTTTAAAGTTGGGTAAATAATGATAAAAGTGGCGAGTTTTCCTTTTACAGTTAATCAGATAAAAAATAAATAATGACCTTAAATCCGAACGATTCCCTTGATTTTTACGAAAATCAAGGGAATTTTCTGTATTTTCACAGGTAATCAGCGTAAAATGGAACTATATTCAAAAATGATTGCAAAACCAGTGTAAGATTTCGAGCTAGTGAGCCGATTTGTAATTATTTTAATCAAATTATAAAAATAGATAGGTGTAAAATGACTTACAAACTAAAATCTTTAAATGAGGAATGTGGCTTGTTTGGTGTCTGGGGACACCCTGAGGCGGCTAGACTTACTTATTTTGGCTTGCATGCCTTGCAACACCGTGGGCAAGAGGGTGCAGGAATCATCTCGAATGATAAAGGCAAGCTCAAGGGGCATAGAAATTTAGGGCTTTTATCGGAAGTTTTTAAAGATGAAAAAGATTTGGAGAAATTGTCAGGTTCGGCTGCGATTGGTCACGTTCGTTATGCAACGGCAGGTTCGGCATCAATTGACAATGTGCAACCTTTTTTGTTCAATTTTTATGACGGACAATTTGGTCTTTGCCACAATGGTAATCTGACCAATACCCGAACATTAAAAAAAGATCTGGAATCAAAAGGTGCGATTTTCCACAGTAATTCGGATACGGAAATTCTTATGCACCTGATTCGCCGTGGCTTTTCGTCTGAGCTTATGGATAATGTCAAGGCGGCACTCAATACCGTCAAAGGCGGTTTTGCCTACCTTCTCATGACTGAGAACAAAATCATTGCGGCGCTCGATCCCAATGGTTTTCGACCGCTTTCGATTGGTAAGCTCGCAAATGGTGCTTATGTCATTGCCAGTGAAACTTGTGCGCTTGATGTTGTGGGGGCGACTTTTGTCCAAGACGTTCTGCCAGGCCAAGTCGTTGTCATTGATGATGACGGCGTGCAGGTGGACACTTATACAAATGATGTTGATTTGAAAATTTGTAGCATGGAATTTATCTATTTTGCGCGTCCCGATAGCAATATCTACGGGGTCAATATTCATACAGCACGTAAAAATATGGGACGGATTTTAGCGCAAGAAAACTTAGATATTCAAGCTGATATTGTTGTTGGTGTCCCCAATTCCTCCTTGTCAGCTGCCTCAGGTTTTGCTGAGGCTTCAGGTCTTCCCTATGAAATGGGCTTGGTCAAAAATCAATATGTCCAACGAACATTTATCCAACCAACCCAAGAACTCCGCGAGCAAGGTGTGCGCATGAAATTGTCGGGTGTGCGTAGTGTTGTTGCCGGCAAGCGCGTGGTTATGGTGGATGATTCGATTGTGCGCGGGACGACGTCGAAACGAATTGTCACGCTGCTCAAAGAGGCGGGAGCGGCGGAGGTTCATGTTGTCATTGCCAGTCCACCGCTTGCCTATCCGTGTTTTTACGGTATTGATATTCAGACCCGCAAGGAGCTGATTGCTGCTAATCATTCAGTTGATGAAATCAATGAAATTATTGGCTCTGATAGTTTGCACTTTCTCTCGATTGATGGCCTCAAAGAAGCAATTGGATTGGGCAATCAGATTTGTACTTCTTACTTTGATGGTGTTTACCCAACACCTTTGTACGATTACACACATGATTATAATTTGGGATTGAAGGAAAAAGTATCGTTTTACTAAAAAAATCGTCAGGATTTGCCTATTCTGGCGATTTTTTGAGATAATAGAAGAATGGATAAAAAACGAATAGAATCAACTGCTTTATTAGTGCTAACTGCCATGATTTGGGGGCTGGCTTTTGTTGCCCAACAAGTTGGAACTGAAAAAATCGGGCCACTGACCTTTATCGCTTTGCGTTATTTGCTCGGCGCACTTGCGGTTGCGCCTTGTCTGTTATTTTTTGCGGAGAAAAAAATCTCAGGTGTCAAGTTGAAAAAATCGTTGATTGCTGGTATTATTTGTGGTGTGATTTTATTTGTCGCAAGTTATTTGCAACAACGTGGTCTGATGATGACGACAGTCGGTAAAGCTGGTTTTATCAGCGCTCTTTATATCATTATCATCCCAATTATCGGGCTTTTTTGGGGCAAAAAAGTCAGTCGCACGATTTGGCTAGCGCTTGCCGTTGCCCTTATCGGCATGTATTTGCTCTGTATGACAGGCAGTCTCAAGGTTGAGATGGGCGATTTTCTTGTTTTGCTCTGTGCGGCTGGTTTTTCCTGTCATATTTTGTCAATTGATCACTTTTTGTCCCATGTTGATGTGATTTATTTATCGGTTGTACAATTTTTAGTCGCAGGTATCTTATCTCTGATTTTTATGATTTTCTTTGAAACGCCAGATATGACAAGCATTTTACAGGCGAAAATACCGATTTTATATACTGGAATTTTGTCGTCAGGCGTTGCCTATACCCTCCAAATCATTGGACAAAAACATGTCAAACCAGTGATTGCCTCACTCATCATGAGTTTAGAATCTGTCTTTTCCCTATTAGCAGGCTTTTTGATTTTAGGCGATACATTGACAAGCCGTGAATTATTGGGGTGTACGCTGATGTTCGTGGCGATTATAATCGCACAAGTGCCAAATAAAAAAATAGCGCAATAAGAACAGAAAAAAACTTCCGAATCTTTCAGAAGTTTGTCAGCTTCACAAAACGATTCCGCCAAATACTTTCGTAAAAAGCAACGGTATCGCTCGCTGTCATAAAGTCATTATTTTTGGTCGTGCTAGCGCCTTGCGCCATGGTCAGCTGATAGCCTAGACCGTGCGCAAATTTCACGGTGCTGTCGACGCAATATTCCGTTTGCGCGCCCCAAATTTCGAGACTGTTAATGCCATTTTCAGTTAATTTTTCCTGTAAAATGTGTCTGATAAAAAGCGTTGGCATGATTTTTGGCAACGAAAATATCCTTTTCGCTGACTTGTAAATCAGAATGTAAGGCCCAGTCTGTCTCGCTTTTGACAAGTTCCTCATCTTCATGTTGCACCTAGATAATCGGCAAATTTTGTCCTCGAAAGTCAGCGATTCGCTGATTAATGCGTGGTATCAGTTTATCTATCTCAAACAAATTGTCACAGACAGCATTTTGTAAATTAATAAAGCAGTTGTCATAGGTCACCCCTATTTCACAAACATGGCATCACCAAAACTAAAGAAACGGTAGTGTTCATCAATGGCGTGTTGATAAGCATTCAGCACAAAGTCACGACCAGCAAAGGCAGAAACGAGCATGACAAGCGTTGATTTGGGCAGATGAAAATTGGTCGAAAAGGCATCGACAACTTGAAATTGGTAGCCGGGTTTGATGAAAATGTTTGTCCAATCGCTATCAGCTTGTACTTTGCCGTCAAATTTTTGTGCCACAGATTCTAGTGTGCGGATAGAAGTTGTTCCGACAGCAATCACACGTTTGCCCGCTGTTTTTGTCGCCTTGATAAGCGTTGCTGTTTCTTCTGGTAACACATAAAATTCACTGTGCATGTCATGGTCTTCAACATTTTCCACGCTGACAGGACGAAAAGTCCCCAAGCCAACATGGAGGGTCACCCAAGCAAGATTCACGCCTTTTGCTTTAATCTGAGCCAAGAGGTCATCCGTAAAATGAAGGCCAGCAGTTGGCGCAGCGGCAGAGCCATTTTCCTTGGCATAAACGGTCTGATAGCGCCCTTGGTCAGCGAGTTTTTCGTGGATATAAGGCGGTAGGGGCATCTCGCCGAGGCTTTCGAGAACCTCAAGAAAAATGCCGTCGTAGCTGAACCTAACAATCCGACCGCCGTGGTCGAGCGTGTCGTCAACAACAAGCGCCGTCAAGCGCCCGTCACCAAACGTGATAACCGTGCCTTTTTTCAGCTTTTTCGCGGGTTTAGCAAGGACTTCCCAGTCGTCAGCAAGCGTATTTTTCAGTAGCAACAGCTCGATATGACCGCCCGTATCGGCTTTTTGACCATGGAGACGAGCGGGCAGAACGCGCGTGTCATTGAGGACGAGGGTGTCACCTGTTTCAAGCTCATCAATTATATCGTAAAAATGCTTGTCTTGCATGGTATGATTGGTTTTGTCAAGTACCAAAAGCCGACTTTCAGAGCGTTTTTCAAGCGGTGTTTGGGCAATCAATTCTTCGGGTAAATTAAAGTTAAAATCGTTAATCTTCATAAGCTAAATTATAACATTTTTATGATATTATTGCTTGACAAAGTTATTAAAAAGCGTTACAATTGGTCTATACCAATGGAAGAAATTAAGTGAAGGAGATTTTCATGAAAGTCATTAAAGTAAAAAATCAACTCGAAGGTGGCAAAATCGCATTTAATATTTTGTCAGAAAAAATTGCTGCGGGTGCGAAAACGTTTGGTTTGGCGACTGGTTCGACACCAGTTGAATTTTACAATCAAATCATCAATAGCGACCTTGATTTTACAGATAAAACGTCCATTAATCTTGATGAATATGTTGGACTTGACGGCTCAGATGAACAGTCTTATCGTTATTTTATGAACCAACATTTGTTCAATGAAAAGCCATTTAAGGCAAACTTTTTGCCAAATGGTAAGGCAGCTGACCTTGAGGCGGAAGTTAAGGCTTATGATGCGATTATTGATGAACATCCGATTGATTTTCAAATTCTCGGTATTGGGCATAATGGTCATATCGGATTCAATGAGCCTGGCACATCGTTTGACGTGACGACGCATGTTGTTGATTTGACAGAAAGCACGATTAGCGCTAACGCCCGCTATTTTGCAAGTGAGGCACATGTGCCAAAACAAGCGATTTCTATGGGAATTGCAAGCATTCTCAAATCTAAAACGCTCGTTCTCATGGCTTGGGGCGAGGGCAAGGCGGAGGCAATCAATGGTATGGTCAACGGCGAGGTCACTGAAAGTCTGCCAGCGTCAGTTCTGCAACAACATGATGATGTGATTGTGATTGTGGATGAGGCGGCTGGGAAGTATTTGAAATAGGCATATTAAACGTTCTGATGAGAATTTCATAAGGACGTTTTTTTATTAAAAAATAGAGGCTGGGACAAAAGTCGAAAATTAGCAGAATTTAGCTAATTATAAAATAGACAAACCGCATAAAATCAACGTTTTCAAAAACGAATTTTATGCGGTTCTTCTATTTTTCATCTAAACATTCAAAACCTTATTCAAAAAGTCTTTCAAGCGTGGATGTTGTGGCTTGTCAAACAACTGATCAGGCGTGCTATCTTCTAAAATCTCGCCACCATCAGTAAATATGACACGATTGGCAACCTTGCGTGCAAAGCCCATTTCATGCGTGACAATTAGCATCGTCATGCCTTCTTTTGCCAAATCTTGCATGACTTTTAGCACATCGCCAACCATTTCTGGGTCAAGCGCCGAAGTTGGCTCATCAAAAAGCATGAGATTGGGATCCATTGCCAATGCCCGTGCGATGGCGACACGTTGCTTTTGCCCACCTGACAACATTTCTGGCATGGCATCAGCCTTATCCTCAAGTCCGACTTTTTTCAGTAGGTCAAGCGCTTTATCATGTGCTTCGGTTTTCGTCATTTTCTTCAGTTCCAAAGGTGCGTAGGTAACATTATCTAACACCGTCATGTTTGGAAAAAGGTTGAATTGCTGGAAAACCATGCCGACTTCTTGGCGAACTTGGTTGAGGTCAGTTTTTTTGTTGGATAAGTCGAAACCGTCAACGATAACTGTTCCTGATGTGATGACCTCAAGTCCGTTCAATGTTCGCAAGAATGTTGACTTGCCAGAACCAGACGGTCCAATGATGCAAGCCACATCTCCCTCGTAAAATTTTGTGGTAATGCCTTTTAAAACTTCATTTTTGCCATAAGATTTGTGCAAATCATTGACATCTATTTTTAATTTTGCCATTATTTCATATTCCTTTCAAGTCTGCGCGCAAAGATTGTCAGTGCAAGAATGACGATAAGATAGATAATCGCAATCAAGCCGTATACTTTAAATGACTGGAAGTTACGAGCAACGATGATTTTCCCAGTTTGTAAGAGCTCAATCAAACCAATTGCCGAGATAATTGTCGTGTCTTTGAGTGAAATGATAAACTGATTGACCAAGCTAGGAATGGTAATCTTAACTGCTTGTGGTAGGATAACACGTTGCATCGTTTTGACATATGACACGCCAAGTGAGCGTGAAGCCTCCATTTGCCCAATCGGAACAGAA
Source organism: Pseudolactococcus hodotermopsidis (assembly GCF_011170085.1). Classification (GTDB taxonomy): domain Bacteria; phylum Bacillota; class Bacilli; order Lactobacillales; family Streptococcaceae; genus Pseudolactococcus; species Pseudolactococcus hodotermopsidis. The sequence goes on from NZ_BLLI01000025.1 coordinate 19,883, forward strand.
TTGACCCCGCCGCGCACGATTTCGGCGATATAAGCCGAAGCATTGAGCGTGAGGGCGATAACCCCCGCCGCAAAGTCGTTGAGCGGACTGGTATGACCTGTGAGCGACTCAAGGAGGTTGGGAATGCCGTAGAAGATGAAGATGGCAAGCACCATAAGCGGTACGCCACGCACGAGATCGACATAAACTTTAGTAAAACCACGCAAGAACTTGCTTGGAGAAACGCTAAAGAGACCAAAAATAATCCCGATAATCAAGGCTAGAATAAAGGAAATCATGGTCAAGGAAAGTGTGTAACCAAGCCCTTTGGCGAGTTGCTCCCAGTTATTTTTGATAATGCCAAGCATTGTTGACTCGTCAACTTTATTGTTGTCAGAATCAGTGTCTCCCATATATTTGGCAACGATTTTATCGTAGTCGCCGTTTGTTTTGAGTTTGGCAAGACCAACATTGAACATAGCGATTAACTCAGGATTCTCTCCTTTTTTGACAGCGAAACCGTACTCGCCAATTTTTTCAGGTTCAATCGGTGTGGCGAATTTTTTACCTTGTAAAATGGCGTATTTGACAACAGGTTCATCGTCCATAAAGGCATGGATAGAGCCAGTATTGAGACTTTCGTACATGGTATCGGCTGCATCGAAAACTTTGATTTTATAACCATATTTTTCCTTATTTTTTTCAATAAATTCTTGTGATGCCGTGCCGTTTTTGACACCAATCGTCTTACCTTTCAAATCTTTGTAAGATGTTATATCTTTGGTGGTATCTTTGACGGCAATTGTTGCATTTGCTGTGAAATACGGGTCGGAGAAGTCGAAAACTTTTCGACGTTCATCAGTAATTGACATTCCCGCAATCATGCCGTCGGCTTGCCCAGCTTGCGTTTGGTCAACAGCAGTCTGGAAACCAACGAAGTTCATCGTCACATTGAATTTTTGAGTTTTGGTAATAGCGTTCAGCAAATCAACATCAATGCCAACATATTTTTTGTTAGAATTTTGGAACTCAAACGGTGCAAATAGCGAATCAGAAGCAATTTTATAGTCAGATTTGACTGGTTTAATTGCTTCTGTTTTCTCATTACTAGCCGTATATTTGGCAATAATTGTCTCATAACCACCATTTTCTTTGAGCGTTTTGAGTGCTTTGTTAAAGCCTGCAATTAACTCAGGGTGCGTGCCTTTTTTGACCGCAAAACCATAATTGCCGACAGGTTCAGAAGTCATATTAATCGCCAAATCTTGCCCTTGATTGATAGCGTATTCAAGCACAGGTGCATCGTCCATAACGGCAATGACATCCCCGATTTTCAAGCTATCAAACATCTGCGCCCCTTCATCAAAAGTCTTGATTTTGTAGCCATACTCTTTTTCGTGTTCGCTCAGAAATTTTTGCGAGCCAGTTCCATTTTTAACACCAACTGTTTTGCCTTTAAGTTCATCGTAGCTAGACACTTTGGTATTGCCTTTAGTTGCGATAACGATAGCCGATTGATAGTAAGGATCAGAGAAATCAAAAACTTTTTTGCGCTCATCATTGATTGACATGCCAGCAATCATACCATCTGCTTGGCCAGCACCTAGTTTATCAAGTGCAGCTTGGAAGCCTGGGAATGTTTGGTCAATTTTCCAGCCATTCATATCGGCGATTGTCTGCATGAGGTCAACATCAATTCCGATATAATCTTTTGTTGCTGAATCTTGAAACTCAAATGGGGCATAAGTTGAGTCGCTGACAATTTTAATTGTTTTATCATCAGCATTAACAGAAATAGCTGAAAATAAGCTCCAAAAAAATGTCAATAAGATAAAAAATTTCTTTTTCATGTCTGTTACCTTTCAAATTTTATACTAGCCAATGTTAGATTTTTTAACTTGCTGACTAACATTTTATCATATTTTTACCTTAAAATAAAGTCAGTGAAGAAAAAGGTGTTAGTTTTTATGACATACAAAAATGACAAACGCTAAAGACAATGCTGTCTTAAAGTTTGTCATTTTCTTGAAATTTTTCATATTTACAAAAACCTAAACAATACGATGCATGGCAATATTTTTTTGAACAGATTAGCTTGTGTTGTTCAAAAAAACGCTTTTTTAAACTATCAATAAGTCTTTAGAAGTTTTCGTGAAACTTTCAGCACCATTTTCAGTTACATAAAGACAGTCCTCAACACGAACGCCGACTCGCTCAGGGATATAAATACCAGGTTCAATCGAAAAACACATGCCTTTTTCAATCGTTACATCCTCAGCACCGCCAATTGACGGAAACTCATGCACATTCATACCGATACCATGTCCTGTGCGGTGTGTGAAATACTCGCCGTAGCCTGCCTTGTTAATAACATCGCGCGCCACCTTATCCACCTCAAACGCCGTCACACCAGGCTTGACAAAATCGAAAGCTGCTTGTTGTGCTTCGCGCGTAATCTCGTAAATCTTGCGGTCAAAATCGCTTGGCGCACCAATCGCAATCGTGCGCGTTGCATCCGAAGCATAGCCGTTGCTCATGACACCGAGGTCGAAAAGGAGCAACTTATTTCGCTGAATTGCCACAGGTTCAGACACACCGTGCGGATTAGCAGCGCGTGCACCAGTCAGCACCATGGTCTCAAAACTCATCTCAGAAACGCCCATGCGTTTCATCTCAAACTCGATTTTCGCAACGATGTCCATTTCTGTCACAAAGTCGCTAGAGCTTGCAAACGAAAAGCCGATTTCAAAGCATTTATCGGCATAGTCGCCCGCAATGCGCATTTTCTCGATTTCATCTGATGACTTGATTAGACGCATTTTGTTGATAAATGGTGTCAGATTTGCGAACATGAGACCGTCAAAGACGGATTTAAGACCGTCAGATTTGCTGAGAATCAGATGATCAAACTCGACTGCCATTTTGCTAATTGTGCGACCTTTGAGCAGTGAGCTGATTTTCAGCCAAGGATTCTCATTGTCAGCATAACCAAAAACATCGAAAGAGACACAAGATTTAGCCTTTTCAACTTCTAACTCAGGTGTGAAAAGCAACGGCTCACGGTCAGTAAAAATCAGGAGTCCTAAAATACGCTCATGCGGATTCATCTGAAAACCAGTCAGATAAGCAACGCTTGTTGGATTGGTAATGAACGTCAGATCAAGTTGATTGGTTTCCAAATACTTTGAAATTTGTTGTAGTTTAGTCATAGCTCTATTTTCTCACTTTTTGGGGGAAATTACCACTCTATTCTATATCAAACAAAGTTGAAGTGTCAGAACTGGCACTTTTATACTATAATTGAGAGCAGGAATACAAGACGATATGACGACCTGACATTGAAAATCGAAGTTGTCGAAAGAAAACTAGGCAAAAGGAATGATTGATGCAAAAATTAGTTGATTTAAGCGCTGCTAAGAAGAATACGCGTAGGTATTTAGGTAATGCCGGCAACAAATATGGTGTCAAATGGCAAGAAGAAAATTGGCTGATTAAATATCCCAAAAGCACTATGGACTATACGAAGCCAAAAATTTCTTATACAACGCGTCCATTGAGCGAATATCTAGGGTCAAAAATTTATGAATTGCTTGAAATACCAGTTCATGAGACAGTTTTGGGGTATAGGAAGTCCGAGAGTTCTTTTTGGAATAAGTTAGTTGTCGCCTGTAAAGACTTTAGAAAAAGCACCGAACAGTTAATTGAATTTAAAGAAATCAAAAATGCGCAATTTTTCAGCGATGGTAGTGAGGGAACATCTGGTTCTGGTACAAATTTGAACGAAATTCTTGAAACGATTGAAATTTCAGATGATTTTTCTGGCTTTAGAGATGAGGTGCGAGAAAGATTTTGGGATATGTTTGTAGTAGATTTTGTCATTGGCAACAATGATAGAAATAACACAAACTGGGGCTTACTTGCGACAGATGAGAAAATTTTAGGACTTTCTCCTGTTTATGATAATGGGAACGCATTTTTCAGTAAAAGAAGTCTAGCACAATTTGAAAATCGCTCAAAATGATAGCTTTCTTAAAGAAGATGTTTATGGTACACTTGTCAGTTTTTATACAGATCCGAATTTTGCGGACGGAATCGCCATTTTTCCTGAGAAACAAAAGGAGTTTTATTTGAAACTGATAGAACTTCGTGTCAGTGATATTTTGAGGGAAGTGTCCAAAATTTAAGAGTTTTTGTATCAATCGTAAACAAAAGTAATCTGGAACTTTTGTTTGGAAATTGCTATTATTACTTAGTCTGATATGCCTATCTACATAATAATTTTCCATACATTTCAACAAAAAGTGATATATTATGTGGTAATCTTGTCAAAATATGTTAAAATATAGAAAATGGATATTATTATGGATATTATTGAAAAAGAAATGAGGCGTGACTAAATGAATCAAGTAAAAGAAAAAAATAATGGTGTTCTAGCGACACTTTGGATGAGTTTGCGTAAGTGGGTTTATGTTGGTTCGGTGTTAGGGATGACTGCGGGTGTTGGTGCTGTCGTTGATAGTAGCATTGTCTTTGCTGAGGATGATGTTGAAACAACGGCGCCAGAATCGTCAACATCATCTGAACCAGAAAAATCGGCGGCTGATTATCCAATTATCCCGAATCAAGCGCCAACGGTTGAAGATGACGCGCCAGCTACTAACATTGAAGACTTGCCATCATCGTCGATAGAGGAATCCTCTTCTTTACCAAGTACATGGGATCCAACTGAACAATCTGTGAAGAAAAAACCGAATCCCATACCGATTGTCATTGGTGTTGTTGCGGCTATCTCTGTTTGTGCAGTAGCAGTGATTTTGCTCCGCAAAGAAAACACGCACGATAAATAAAGTATTTAAAAAGTTCTGATATGATGTCAGAGCTTTTTTATCGACTTATTAAAAAGCGAAATAGCTTAGAGAGTTCCGTAATCGTAACTTTTTTTTTTTTTGCCTTTTTTAAAGTGTAAACTAGTTATGAGTACTATTACTTATTTTTATTTTTTAAAGAGGGAAGAAAAAATGACTAAATTCAAACATGACAAGCGTTCTTTACATGTTCAAGAGGTTAAAAGGACACATTATCGGTCTTGGAAGAGTGGTAAAAAATGGCTTTACGCTGCCTCAACTTTAGCTGCTATTGCAGGCGGTGCTATTGCGGGTAATGCCCTGATTTCATCTGCGGATGAAAATGATAAGGCGATTGTTGCGACTCAAAAAGCTGATGGTGAAGAAGATGCGGATGTACCTAGTTTGCACGTTGAACGAGCTATCACAGCCAAAGAAAGTTTGAAAGTGGCAAGCTTGCTTGATGTTGATCGTAGTGATTTTGAGGCTGGTGTGATAGAAAATGACAATGCGCCAGCTGAATCAACGACGTCTGTGCATGTGCCATTGCCAGATCAAATCGCCAACCTTTCAACTTATGAAGCGAACGCAAGAGCCGTTGCGGGTGCTTATGCAGAAGTTGCGACTTATGCCGAATTTAAAGCTGCTTATGTAAATCAAAGTGTTCGTTACATTAAAGTTACGGCAGATTTTGTTTTCACACCAACATCGGGAGCTGTTTATAATCATGAAGATGATTTGAGTGATCGTATCGGTGAGCTTATTATTGATGGTAATATGCATACAATTGATCTTGGTAGTGTTGTTTTGAATATTGATGATGTTCGGACATCAACTAACTTTACGCTTACTGATATTAACATAGTTGGACGTAGTAATAATAGCGACCGAGCGTTAATTCAACAGGATCAAGAGTCAAGTTATTGGAAAGTCAACATTAATAACGTTAGTTATATCGGTAATAATACAGGAGAACTTTCAGCTGTACCAAGTAATGAAAGTATAGAGACTGGTTCGCAAGTTGTTCGTTTGTTCCGTACTCGTGGTGTAAACTGTAAAACTGTCTTATCAGGGAAAGTTTATACTACGGCTACTCAAGAAATGGGATGGGCGGAGTTTGTTGATTTTACTGATGGTAGTGACGTAACGTTACGTCGACCACCTAACGGTGCTCATGACTCGATGATTTGGTTCAACAGTTTTAATTATTCATTAGTACACATTGGCGATGGAGCGAAGATTGTCTGTGATGCGAGTTTACAAGCAGTTCAAAATGATTATGACATGCTTTTTCAGTTAAACAACTTAAGAGTTGGTGATGATGTTACTTGGGAACAACACAACTTTAGATATTTGTTTGAAAATGAACCAACTAGGGATTATGTTTTTGGTAAAAATCTCAAAATGACTGCAACAGGAATGAAAAGGAATACTTCAGCTGACCTAGGGACTAATACAAGTATCCTATTTAATGCTGGTACAATCTTAGATGTCCAACAATGGTTACCTGGTAGTCCAGTATTTAATTTAGAGCGTACTAATGTAACGCTTAAGTTTATCTCACCTAAAGCACTACATATTGTAAATCTATCTAGTACAGGTGATGCTAATATCAATCCTTCTGCTGATCTTTTCACAGGTGGTGGTAAGTTTATCATGGATAACTCCTCTATTGATTTGTGGAAAGGAGCTAAAAATCAGTTAGCGGGCGATACTCCAGATAACAATGATGTTAAATTTGCCACAATGACTGTTTCGGGTAATAGTGCGACAATTAATCCAATTGGTGGTGGTACGACTACTTCAGTGAATATGACAGATGTTCGTGAGCTTCAAACCAATGCGATTCCGAATGGAACAGTTAAAATTAACTACATTGATCAAAGTGCAACAAGTACAACTGATGCGGATCATATCGTGAATAGCGTTATGCTTGATGTTAATGAACTGGATGCTGGTGGACACAATAAATATTACATCGGTCAAGAAATTCCAGCGGATGTTTCAAGATTTGTCCATGATAATATGCCAGCCAACTACAAGTGGGCGTTAGGCGATCAAGTTAATCCAATCGCAGCGACAGACAAACAGTCTAAGGGCGACCAAACGACCCTTGTTGATAATGGGAATGCCAAAGGTCAGCTTGAGCGGATGATTGTGCCAATGGAGGGCGTTGAGTACGTTTATAATGTCTATGTTTACGGTAATGACGTTGATGATGTTGAGTATCAATACGTTAATTCTGTTACAGGAGATGTTGTAGATGTTTCAGAAGTCGCAACTTCTGAGCAGGAATCGACTCTTGGTCTTGTAACAGCTAACGTTGGTAATGTTATCAACTGGGAAGCTCCTTATTATACAGCGACTAATATCCCAGCAGGTTATAAATTAGATACCAATCATGCGCAGCCTAAGACAACGCAAGTTTTGGCGCAAAATACACCTAAGACAACTTTCTATGTGACACCAGTTAAACAAGATTTGACGGTTAGATTGGTTGATAAGAACGGTAAGCAGATTGGCACGACGACTTATCCAATTTCTGGTACTTCTGGTTTAGAGAAAACGTATGCTGAGTTGCTTACTATGGGAAATGTTACTATCCCAGCTGGTTATAAAGTGAGTGCTGGAGAAGCAGCGAAAATTTTCAAGTATGATGCAACAGATAATCTGAATCATACGACTGGTGCTGAAACGGCTGATAAGCAAGTACAAACGCTTGATATTGTCCTTGATGCTAACATGCAAACGGCGACATTTACGTTTATTGATGCCTCGAACGGTGGTGCTACTTTAGAGACTAAGTCAGTAGATGGTCAAGCGGGGACTAGCATTAGCGGTTCGGCTGAGTATGACATTGCTAGCAAAATTGCGACTTTCGAGGCTCAGGGCTATGTTGTGAAGTCTAATAACTTTAATGCTAATGCAGTGTTTGACGCTGATGAAACAAGTTCACAGGATTATACGATTCAGTTGGTTCATGATACTGAGGTAGTAGTTGATACTTATATCGTTGAGTTCAATGTTGAGCATAACTACATAGGCATGGTAAGTAGCAAGTCTGATTCTGAGACGATTCCTGTAAAAGTTACACGTACATGGTATAAAGATAAAGTAACTGGAGAAGAGCTTGCGATTCCGACAAATGTTTTAAACAATCAAGCGGCGCTTGATGACTATTTGGCAAAATTTGCTGTAAACGGTAATGTTGATCAGCATCCAGATAGAACAATCTATGAGAAGATTGATGATACGAGTACGACTGCTGATGATTTGGCAGTGGTTGATCGTTACACAGGTGTTGTGACATTGGATACCGTGCCGAGAACTGGCGAACAAGGCTGGATTTCTGGACCTTCTGAAACAATGGCAGTTGATTTGTCAGAGAAACCTAAACCTTCCGAGGGTGGAGATAAGGTTGTAGATGGTAATGGTAAAGTTGAGTATACGCGTGATTTAGATTCGTTACATGAATCTGACGATCTTTCAGATTCAGATGAGGACTCAGATTCAGATGAAGATTCAGATTCAGAAGAGGATAGCGATTCCGAGGAAGATAGCGATTCGGAAGAGGATAGTGACTCAGAAGAAGACAGCGATTCAGAAGAGGATAGCGACTCTGAGGAAGACAGTGATTCAGCGGAAGATTCAGACTCTGAAGCTGACTCAGATTCCAATTATAAGTTAGCCCATCATTCTGATGAAGTGAGTGATTCGACAGAAGATTCAGATTCGACCGAGGATAGTGATTCCGAGGAAGATAGCGATTCTGAGGAAGATAGTGATTCCGCTGAAGATAGTGATTCGACAGAAGATTCTGATTCTGCAGAAGATAGTGACTCGCAAGAGGATTCAGATTCAGTTGAGGATAGTGATTCGACAGAAGATAGCGACTCACAAGAAGACTCTGATTCAGACGAAGATTCCGATTCGGAAAAAGATTCTGATTCTGAAGCTGATTCAAATTCTGAATACCGCTATTTACATGAATCAGAGGAGGATAGTGATTCAACCGAGGATTCCGATTCGACTGAGGACAGTGATTCTGAAGAGGATAGCGACTCGGAAGAAGATAGCGATTCAGTTGAGGATAGTGACTCGCAGGAAGATTCCGACTCGACTGAGGACAGTGACTCTCAAGAAGATTCGGATTCCGCTGAGGATAGTGATTCTGCAGAAGATAGTGACTCGCAAGAGGATTCGGATTCCGCCGAGGATAGTGATTCCACGGAAGATAGCGATTCGCAGGAAGACTCTGACTCAGCCGAAGATTCCGATTCGGAAAAAGATTCGGATTCAGAAGCTGATTCAAATTCAGAATACCGATATTTACATGAATCAGAAGAAGATAGTGATTCAACCGAAGATTCCGATTCGACTGAGGACAGTGATTCTGAAGAGGATAGCGATTCTGAAGAAGATAGTGATTCCGAAGAAGACAGCGACTCGGAAGAAGATAGCGATTCCGAAGAGGATAGTGACTCACAAGAAGACAGTGATTCTCAAGAAGACAGCGATTCTTACGAAGATAGCGACTCGGAAGAAGACAGTGATTCTGTCGAAGATAGCGATTCTGTCGAAGATAGCGATTCAGTTGAGGATAGTGATTCGACCGAAGATAGCGACTCACAAGAAGACAGCGATTCAGTTGAAGATTCCGATTCCACGGAAGATAGCGATTCTCAAGAAGACTCTGACTCTGCCGAGGATTCTGATTCAGAAAAAGATTCCGATTCCGAAGCTGATTCAAATTCAGAATACCGATATTTACATGAATCAGAAGAAGATAGTGATTCAACCGAAGATTCCGATTCGACTGAGGACAGTGATTCTGAAGAGGATAGCGATTCTGAAGAAGATAGTGATTCCGAAGAAGACAGCGACTCGGAAGAAGATAGCGATTCCGAAGAGGATAGTGACTCACAAGAAGA